>NZ_JBYTAE010000020.1:0-67286 GCF_058787875.1 Hydrogenophaga sp. FW305-3-2-15-A-LB1
CTGCCAGAGGCCCCCGCGCCCTCGCCTGCGGCGCCCGCGCCAGCCGCTGCGGCACCCACGCCGGCTGCGCCCGCGGCCGCGCCGCGCCAGGGCTGGCTGGACAAACTCAAGGCCGGCCTGCGCAAGACCGGCTCGGGCATCGCCACGGTGTTCACCGGCACCCAGATCGACGATGCCCTTTACGAAGAGCTGGAATCGGCCCTGCTGATGGCCGACACCGGCGTGAAAGCCACCACCCACCTGCTCAGTGACCTGAAACGCCGCGTGAAGGAAAGCAAGACCACCGACCCGGCCGCCGTCAAAGGTCTGCTGGCGGATGCCATCGCCGACCTGCTCGCCCCGCTGCAGAAGCCGCTGGTGATCGGCGAGCACAAACCCACCGTGATCATGGTCGCGGGCGTCAACGGCGCGGGCAAGACCACCTCCATCGGCAAGCTCACGCGCCACCTGGCCGACAGCGGCGCCTCGGTGTTGCTCGCGGCGGCCGACACCTTCCGCGCCGCCGCGCGCGAGCAGCTGGCTGTCTGGGCCGACCGCAACACGGTGGAAATCATCACCCAGCAAGGCGGCGACCCCGCCGCCGTGAGCTTCGACGCCGTGACCGCCGGCAAGGCGCGCGGGCGCGACGTGGTGCTGGTGGACACCGCCGGGCGCCTGCCCACGCAGTTGCACCTGATGGAAGAGTTGCGCAAGATCAAGCGCGTGGTGCAGAAGGCCGATGCCGGCGCGCCGCATGAAGTGCTGCTGGTGATCGACGGCAACACCGGCCAGAACGCGCTGATGCAGGTGAAGGCCTTCGACGAGGCGCTGCAGCTCACCGGCCTGGTCATCACCAAGCTCGACGGCACCGCCAAGGGCGGCGTGCTCTGCGCGATCGCGCGCGAGAAACCGGTGCCGGTCTACTTCATCGGGGTCGGCGAAAAACTCGAAGACCTCGAAACCTTCGACGCGCGCGAATTCGCGCAGGCCCTGCTGGCCTGAGCCCCTCGGGCAGCGCATCCCTATACTTCGCGCACCATGCCGCATTGCCTGCCCCACCCATGAGCCCCACCACCGCCTGGCTCGAAGCCGCCTTCCTGGGCCTGATCCAGGGCCTGACCGAATTCCTGCCCATCTCGTCGAGCGCGCACCTGCGCATCATCGGCCCGCTGCTGCCCTCGGGCGGCGACCCGGGCGCGGCCTTCACCGCCATCACCCAGATCGGCACCGAAGCCGCCGTGCTGCTGTACTTCCGGCACGACATCGTGCGCATCTTCCTCGCCTGGTGGGCCTCGCTCACGCAACCGGCGAAGCGCCAGGACCCCGACGCGCGCATGGGCTGGCTGATCATCATCGGCTCGGTGCCCATCGTGGTGCTGGGCCTGCTGTTCAAGGACGCGATCGAAGGCTCGCTGCGCAATCTCTACATCACGGCCACCATGCTGATCGTGTTCGGCATCATCCTGGGCGTGGCCGACCGCTACGGCCGGCGCGAGCGCCCACTGAACCAGCTCACCTGGGGCCACGGCCTGCTGTTCGGCCTGGCCCAGGCGATGGCGCTGATCCCCGGTGTCTCGCGCTCGGGCGGCACCATCACCGCCGGCCTGCTCATGGGCTACACGCGCGAAGCGGCCGCGCGCTACTCGTTCCTGCTGGCGATTCCCGCCGTGATGGGCTCGGGCTTCTACCAGCTGCTGCGCAGCTGGCAGCACGGCAGCCCGGTCGCGCCCGGCCCCACCGCCCTGGCCACGCTGATCGCCTTCGGCGTGGGCTATGGCGTGATCGTGGTCTTCCTCAAGCTGGTGTCCACGCGCGGCTACATGGCCTTCGTGTACTACCGCATCGCGCTGGGCCTGCTGGTCTTCGGCCTGCTCGGCGCCGGCATCCTGAGCGCCCATTGAACACCCTCCTGCTCATGACCGGCCCAGCACCCACCACGACCGGGTTCTGGGGCCGGCGTTGGCAGGGCCAGGTCGCCTGGCGCACGCTGTTCTGGCGCGACATGCTCGCCGTGGGCAGCATCATCAACCTCTGCACGGGCTTCGCGGCGCTGATGCTGGTCTCGCAAGGCCAGCCGATCGCCTGGGCCCTGGCGGTGCACTTCGCTCCCCTGCCGTACAACAGTTTCCTGCTCGCCTCGCTCTGGCGCACGCCCGGGCGCCCCGCGCCGGTGAAGCTCGCCGGCTGCGCCTGGTTCGCGGCCATGCTGGTGGTCTGAAGCAGCCATGCACCACGGCATCAAGAAACTCCTGTTGCTCGGTGCCGGCCAGGCCCATCTGCAGGTGTTGGCGCGCCTGGCGCGGCACCACCCGGGCAACCTGGACGTGATCCTGCTCACACCGTTCGCGCACCACACCGGCCAGGGTTGTCTGCCCGGCTTCATGACTGGCCAGCACACGGCGGACGAAGGGCGCGTCGCGCTCGAGCCGCTGGTGCGCGCGGCCAGCGCGCGCTGGCTGCAGGGCCGCTGCACCGGGCTCGATGTGGCGTCGCGGCAGGTGCAGGTCGCGGCCACGGGCGGCGCGCAAGGCGTGCCGGCCACGCTGGGCTACGACCTGCTGTCCATCGACACCGGCACCGTGCCCGACCGCGCCTGGCTCGACGCCGAGATGCCGGGCGCCAACCACCATGCCCTGCACCTGAGCCCCATGGAGGCCTTCGTGGCGCTGTGGCCCCAGGTGATGGCACTGGCGCAGCAACAGGCCGTCTCGGTGGCCGTCGTGGGCGCCGAGGCCGATGGCATCGAACTCGTGTTCGCGGCCGAACAAGGCATCCGCGAACACGGCTTGCCGGGGGCCCGCTTCACGCTCATCACCGGAGGTGACGAGGTCGGCACCGACCTGCCACCCGGCGTGCGTCAGCGCGTGCTGCGCCAGCTCCGGCGCCGCGGCATCACCGTGCTGCGCGAGGCCTGCGTGGGCATGAGCGAAGGCCAGGTGCACCTGGGCAATGGCGCCCGCCTGGCCTGCGACGTGCCGCTGCTGGCCATGGGCGTGCGCACCCCCACCTGGTTGCCCGCCAGCGGCCTGGCGCTCAACGAAAGCGGGCAGGTGTCGACCGGCCCGACCCTGCAAAGCACCAGCCACCCGCAGGTGTTCGCCACCGGCAGCGTGGCCGCCCGTGCAGATGGGGCGCCTGGCGACATGCACGCCGGCGCGGCATTGGCCCACAACCTGCTGGCCGCGCACGAGGGCACCGCGCTGCGCGCCCTGCCCCCCTCGCGCCCGCGCATGGCCCTGCTCGCCTGCGGCACGGGCCACGCCATCGCGAGCTGGGGGCCAATGACCCTGGCCGGCGGCTGGGTCTGGGGCTGGAAAGACCGCATCGACCGCGGTTTTCTGGAACAGCACCGCGTGACACGTTGATGACGGCCCCGCCAGGCCCCGGCGCCTGGCCATGCCCACACCCCCCCGGGTATGGGCCGGATTGGATAGACTTCGCGACGGCGTCCCCGCTCACCACCGATCCGCCCGCCATGCGCGCCTCCACCCGACTTGCCTCTCTCCTCCTCGCCGCGGCCGCGGTGCTGCCCGCCCTCGCGCAGACCCCGCCTGGCACGACCCACCCCTGGCAAGCCGCGCCGCCGCGCCTGACGGCCGAGGCCTACTTCACCAATCTCAAGGACGGCGACCGCATCGAGACGCCCTATCTGCTCAAGTTCGGCCTGTCCGGCGGCTGGGGCCTTGCGCCCATCGCGCAACCGGGCCGGGCCAAAAGCGGACACCACCACCTGCTCGTCAACCGCGACCTGCCGCTGAACTTCAAGGAAGCGCTGCCGTTCAACGACCAGTACATCCACTTCGGCAAGGGCCAGATGGAAACCGTGCTCACCCTGGAGCCCGGCACCTACACGTTGCGCATGCTGCTGGCCGACCAGAACCACCTGCCCCACTTCGTCTACAGCAAGCCCGCCACCATCACGGTGACCAAGAAGAACCCGACCGATCCCAAGACGCTGTCGGTCAAGGGCGTGGCCCTGCAGCTGGAGGGCCCGGTGGTCAAGCGGCCGTTCCGCGTACAGTTCCACGCCTCGGCGCTCAACGTGGCCCACCAGTCGCAGCGCCTGCCCGAGACCGGGCACTTCCGCCTGACCATCTCGCCCGCGTCGGGCGCCCCGGTCGTGATGGATTTCGTCGAAGGGCAGACCGAGGTCTGGCTCTCGCCGCCGGCGGGCAGCTACGGCCTCAAGCTGGAGCTGCTGGACAACATCGCACCCGGCAAGGCGCTCACCGACGCGGTCAGCGCCAGCGTGCGCGTCGAATAAGGCCCTAGCAGCCCAGCTGATCGGCCAAGTGCCCGAAATCGCGGGCGTGCCAGGTGTTGGCCGCCACCGGCGACACGTCCTTGGGCCGCGCGGCGCCGAACTCCAGTGGTCGTTCCACATAGGCCGTGGCCAGGCCGCAGGCGCGCGCGGCGGCCAGGTCGTCTTGGTGCGCCGCCACCAGCATCACCTGCTCGGGCCGCAGGCGAAACACCGCCACGGCCCCCAGGTAGGCGCGCGGGTCGGGCTTGTAGGCGCGGAACACCTCGGCCGACAGCACGCAGTCCCAGGGCAGGCCGGCGCGCTTGGCCATGTTCGTGAGCAAGCCGATATTGCCGTTGGACAGCGTGCAGATGGTGTGGCGTGCCTTCAGCCGCTGCAGCCCAGCCACCGCGTCGGGCCAGGGGTCGAGCCGGTGCCACACGCGGTTGAGGTGATCGCGCTCGGCCTCGCTCAGGTGGGTCAGGCCGAAGCGGGGCAGCAACGCCTCCAGCACCATGCGGTGCAGGTCGTCGATCAGCGTCCAGCCCAGCTCGCCCGAGCGCACGCGCTGCATGGCGGGCTGGTAGCCCGCGCGCCAGGCGGTGGCGAAGGCATCGGCATCAATCTGCGGGTACAGCGCCTGCACCTCGCGCACGATGCTGCCGTGCCAGTCGACCACGGTGCCGAAGACATCGAAAACCAGGACGGGCGTGGTGGTGGACAACGGGGTCATGGTGTTCAGTGCGCCTTGAGGGCCGTGACCTCGACCTCGATCTTCATGCGCGGGTCCAGCAGGCCGGCCGACACCATCATCGCCGCGGGCCGTGCCCGGCCCAGGTGCTTGCGCAGCACCGGCCAGCAGGCCTCGAACAGCGAGGCGTCGGGCAGCACGTAGTTGACACGCACCACGTCGTCCAGGCTCGCACCGGCCTGTTGCAGCGCGGTCTGGATGTTCAGGAAACACTGCTCGGCCTGCTGCACCACGTCGTCCGAGATGCTCATGGTGGTGTAGTCGAAACCGGTGGTGCCCGAGACGAAGACCCAATCGCCCGCGACCACGGCGCGCGAGTAGCCGATCTGTTCCTCGAAGGGCGAGCCGGAGCTGATGTGCTGTCGTTGCATGGTGTGAGGTCCCTTGTTCATTCAATCCACCCGCAGGCGCGCGCCGTCGGCGCTCGACGCCACGACCTCGCCGATCTCGGCTGCCGCGCCAAAACCGTGGCGGTGAAACACGGCCAGCACGTCGGCCACGGCCTCGGGCGCGCAGGCCACGAGCAGGCCGCCGCTGGTCTGCGGGTCGCTCAGCAGCGCCTGGTCCACCGGCTGCAGGCCGGCACCCAGCCGCACCTCATGGCCGTAGGCGGCCCAGTTGCGCCCCGAGGCGCCCGTGACCATGCCGGCCGAGGCCAGGCCGCGCACGCCTTCGATCAGCGGCACGCGGGCCATGTCCACGCGCACCGTGGTGGCCGAGCCGCGCGCCATCTCCAGCGCGTGGCCGGCCAGGCCGAAGCCCGTCACATCGGTGAGCGCGTGCACGCCCTCGAGCGCGGCGAGGTCGGGGCCGGCGGTGTTGAGCTTGGTGGTGTGCTCGATCATCTGCGCGTAGCCCACGGCCGGCAGCGCATCCTTCTTGAGCGCGGCCGACAGCACGCCCACACCCAGCGGTTTGCCCAGCACCAGGCGGTCGCCCACGCGCGCGTCGGCGTTGCGCTTGACGCGTTTCGGGTGCACCAGGCCCAGCGCGACCAGGCCGTAGATGGGCTCGACGGAATCGATGGTGTGGCCGCCCGCGATCGGGATGCCGGCGGCCTGGCACACGCTCTGGCCACCCGCCAGGATCCGGCCGATGGTCTCGGTGGAGAGCACGTTGATCGGCATGCCCACCAGCGCCAGCGCCATGATGGGCGTGCCCCCCATGGCGTACACGTCGCTGATGGCGTTGGTGGCGGCGATGCGCCCGAAGTCGAAGGGGTCGTCGACGATGGGCATGAAGAAATCGGTGGTGGCGATCAGCGCCTGCTCATCGTTGAGCTGGTAGACCGCCGCGTCGTCGGCGGTCTCGATGCCGACCAGCAGTTCCTTGGGAATGGGCATCGCGCTGGTGCCCTTGAGGATGTCACTGAGCACACCGGGCGCGATCTTGCAGCCGCAGCCACCACCGTGCGAGAGGCTGGTGAGGCGGGGTTCTGCGCGGGGGGATGAGAGGGTGGGAGTGGTCATGCCCGCCATTGTGCGTGCTTCTCGCCACACATGCGGATGGCGGATTCCACCTTCGCCATGCAGTCCAGCAGGAAATCCGAGAACCAAATGATAAATATCCAGACTTCTACGGCAAGTCGAGGGAATCGTTCGCCGACATCACCGCTAGGAAATTAATGAAAGCAGCTGTCTTGGGATTTGGGAACGTCGCAGCCGCGACGATCGAGCATTTCATGCGCAATGAGGATCTCATTCGGTCCAAAGTTCGGACACCTATCGAGTTCGTGCACGTCGCAACACGCTCGCCCGCACGTGCCCAAGGGCGGGTGCCGCAAGGATGCCGCGTCTCCAACGATTGCTGGGCCCTCGTCAACGATGTAGAAGTGGACGTGGTGTTGGAACTGACGGGCGATGTGGCGCTGGCTCGACAGCTTTTGCTGCAAGCGCTGGCCAATCGCAAGCACGTCATCACCGCCAACAAGGCTCTGCTGGCCCAACATGGCGAAGAGATCCTGCGCAAGGCAGAGGAAGTGGAACGCAGCGTGCTGTTCGAGGGCGCCGTCGCCGTATCGATTCCCATCATCAAGACCCTTCGTGAGTCGGCGGCGGCCAACCGCATTTCATCGATCACGGGCGTTCTGAACGGTACCTCCAACTATGTGCTGTGGCAGATGAGCGAGCACGGCGTCGACTTCGCCACCGCCATCGCGGATGCCCAGCGCAAGGGCTATGCCGAGGCGAACCCGACCCTCGACGTCAGTGGCGAAGACGCCGCACACAAACTGACGCTGCTGGCCTCATTGGGCTTCGGCGTCCCAATCAACTTCGGCGCGGTGGAGTTCAAAGGTATCGAGGCCATCGATCAACGGGACATTCAGTTTGCTCAACGCCTGGGTTACCGGATCAAGCTGATCGCACAGGCCAGGATGGCGTCCTCCGGACTCTTCGTCAGCGTGCGGCCAACGCTGGTCCCCATAGCATCGATGCTGGCTCAGGTGGGCGAAGCCATGAACGGCATCACCCTACAAGGCGACCTGCAGGGTGCGGCCTTCCTGTACGGCTCGGGGGCAGGTGGACGTCAGACCGCCAGCGCCGTGCTGGCCGACCTGATCGAACTCGCCAACCGCGGAGGTTCTGCGAACACGGGTGGCGCATTCAACATGGGGTTTCGCCGTAGCCATGTCGCGACCCGCAACGTGCACTACAGCCGTGAGCATGTGGCTGCGTTCTACATCCGGCTGACACTGGATGACCAAGCGGGCATGCTGGCCAAAGTCAGCCAAGTGCTGGCAGACACCGATGTCTCAGTCAATGTGTTGCTTCAGGACGTTGGGCATGGCGGACAGACCGACTTGATTGCCATCACCCACAAGACCACCAGCCGCCAGCTTCGGAACATGCTGCCCAAACTGCAGGAAGCTGCGGGGCCGGGCCACTCGGTGGTCATCCACCCCGTCTTGGGCGAGGTGGATTGACCTCCGCTACGCCGGCGCCCAGAACACACTGAACCACCCATTGGCGTCCGTCCAGTGCCGGGGCGCGCCGAAGCCGGCTTCGCGCAGCAGCGTCTCGAAATCCTCGGGTATCCACTTGTACGAATTCTCGGTGTGCAGGCGCTCGCCATCGGCGAAGCGGCGCTCGCCGCCGGGCCAGCGCACGGTCTGCGCGCCGATGGATTGCAGGTGCATCTCGATGCGCGATTCGTCCGCGTTGTACAGCCCCACGTGCTGCCACGCGGCGGGCGCGAAGTCGGCGGCGAGCAGGCGGTTCACGTGCCGCAGCAGGTTGCGGTTGAAGGCCGCGGTCACGCCCAGCGCATCGTCGTAAGCAGGTTCGAGCACGGCGCGCGGTTTGACGCGGTCCACGCCGATCAGCAGGCCGCCGCCGGTGCCGCCGGCTTCGCACACCGCGTGCGCCTGGCACAGCAGGGCCAGGGCCTCGTCGGGCAGGAAGTTGCCGATGCTGGAGCCGGGGTAGAACACCACGCGCGGCTGCTGCGCCAATGCGCGTTCGCTCAGCCAGGTGGTGGCGTCGGCGCCCAGCGCGAAGCGCGTGGAGAAGTCCATGCCCAGCCCGAGCATGGGCAGGTCGGCGTGGCGCTGCTGCAGGGCCGCGAGCGTGTCGCGCAGGTAGTCCACCGAGATGTCCACCGGCACATAGGCCGAGGGCTGCAACACGGGGAACAGGCGCGCGGCCTTGGCGCAGCTGCCTGCGCCCAGATCGACCAGCACCGCGCCCTCGGGCACGTGGCGCGCCATGTCGGCGCCATGCTCGGCGAACACGGCGGCCTCGGTGCGGGTGGGGTAGTACTCGGGCAGTTCGGTGATGGCATCGAACAGGCGCGAGCCCAATGCGTCATAGAAGAACTTGGGCGCGATGCGCGCCGGTGTCGCCAGCAGGCCGGCAATGAGTTCCGGGTGCGTGGCGCCGGGGCGCGGGTGGTGCAGCTGGACAAAGTGCGGCGCCTGGTCGATGTATCGCATTGGAAGTCTCCTAGGCGCTTCGCGCCAGCCGCAGGCCGCTGAACTGCCAGCGCGCGTCGGTGGGGAAGAAATTGCGGTAACTGGCGCGCAGGTGCGACGCCGGCGTGGCGCACGAGCCGCCGCGCAGCACGTACTGGTTGATCATGAATTTGCCGTTGTACTCGCCGACCGCGCCTTCGGCGGGCTGGTAGCCGGGGTAGGCGTTGTAGCTGCTGCTGGTCCATTCCCACACATCACCGTACATCTGCAGCAGGCCCTCGCCGGCGGCGCGCGCGGGCAGCGGGTGCAGCGCGTGGCCTTCCTGCAGGTTGCCCTGCACGGGCAGCGCGGCCGCGGCCGCTTCCCACTCGGCCTCGGTGGGCAGGCGCGCACCGCGCCAGTCGGCGTGCGTGGCGGCGGCCCAGCGCGCGAAGGCGTCGGCTTCGAAGTGGCTGATGTGCGTGACCGGGGTGTGCGGGTCCAGCGGCGCTTCGCCGTGCAGCGTGAACACGGTGGGCAAGGTGGCCGAGGCTTCGGGCGGCAGCGTCCAGTACAGCGGTGCGCGCAGGCCCTGGGCCCGCACCCAGTCCCAGCCGGCGGCGAGCCACCAGCGCGGCTCGGTGTAGCCACCGTCCTGCACGAAGGCCCACCACTCGCCGTGCGTCACCAGCCGGTTCATGAGGGCGTAAGGCTCCAGCCACTGGCGGTGGCGCGGCAGCTCGTTGTCGAATGCGAAGCCCTCGCCCGCGTGGCCGATCTCGACCAGGCCACCGGCTTGCTCGACCCAGCGCGGCGCCACCGTGGTCACGGACACCAGCGGCCAGTGGCGCTGGTAGACCGGGCGCAAGGGGTTGATGGACAGCAGGTGCTTCACGTCGGTGAGCAGCAGTTCCTGGTGCTGCTGCTCGTGTTGCAGGCCGAGTTCGATCAGGCGCAGCGCGTCCGCGCTGTCGGTGTGTTCGATGAGGTGGGCGATGCGCGCGTCCACCTGCTCGCGCCACTGCCACACGGTGGCGAGGTCGGGCCGCGTGAGCAGGCCGCGCTGCGGTCGCGAGAAGGGCTCGCCGACGCCTTGGTAGTAGCTGTTGAAGAGCACGCGGAACGCGGGGTCGAACGGCTTGAAGCCGTGCTCGAAGCGTTCGAGCACGAAGGTCTCGAAGAACCACGTGACGTGCGCGAGGTGCCATTTGGTCGGGCTGGCATCGGGCATGGACTGGGCCTGGCAGTCCTCGGGCGAGAGCGGCGCGGCGAGCGCGCGGCTGCGTTCGCGCACCGATGCGTAGTGGCGCGCGAGCCCCGCGCGGTTGGGCCGTGGGTCGGAAGAACGCTGTGGGGCAACCGGTCGGGGCGTGGGGTTCATGGTGTCAGCTTCCGGGCTTGAGCCGCAACAGCTGGCCGTCGCGGTCGTCGGTGAGGAGGTAGATGAAGCCGTCCGGACCCTGGCGCACATCGCGCACGCGCTGGGCCAGTTGGGGCAGCAGTTTTTCTTCGCGCGCCACGCGGTCGCCGTCCATCACGAGGCGCACGAGGTACTGGAACTTGAGCGAGCCCACCAGCAGGTTGCCCTGCCAGTCCTTGCCATAGGGGCCGCCTTTCACGAAGGCCATGCCCGAGGGCGCGATGGAAGGTTTCCAGTACAGCAGCGGCTGCTCCAGGCCGTCCTTGCTGGTGAGGCCGTCGCCGATCTGGCCGCCGCCGTAGTTCTCGCCGTAGGTGATGACGGGCCAGCCGTAGTTCTTGCCGGCGTCGGTGCGGTTGAGTTCGTCGCCGCCCTGCGGGCCGTGTTCGATGGTCCAGAGGCGGCCATCGGGGCCGATCGCCGCGCCCTGCACGTTGCGGTGGCCCAGGCTCCAGATCTCGGGCAGGGCGCCGGCGCGGCCGATGAAGGGGTTGTCGGGGTGCGCACGGCCATCGGGGCGCACGCGCACCACCTTGCCATGGTGGTTGTCCAGCGTCTGCGCATCGGCCATGCGCTGGAAACGGTCACCAAGGGCCAGGAACAGGCTGCCGTCCTCGGCCTGCGCGATGCGGCAACCGAAGTGCAGCCGGCTGCTCACCTTGGGTTGCTGGCTGAAGATGACCTTGACATTTTCCAGCGACCGGGCATCGGCCGAGAGGCGCGCCGAGGCCAGCGCGGTGGAGTTGCGCATGCCCATCGCGCCGGGCTCGGCGTAGCAGAAGTGCACC
The DNA here is from genome assembly GCF_058787875.1 of Hydrogenophaga sp. FW305-3-2-15-A-LB1. Classification (NCBI taxonomy): domain Bacteria; kingdom Pseudomonadati; phylum Pseudomonadota; class Betaproteobacteria; order Burkholderiales; family Comamonadaceae; genus Hydrogenophaga; species Hydrogenophaga sp. FW305-3-2-15-A-LB1. Next base: position 11,071 of record NZ_JBYTAE010000020.1, read on the forward strand.
GTGCGGTTGCGCGCGAAGTCGCGGTCGGTCACCAGATCGAGCAGGCCTCCCTGCCCCACCGCGTCCACGTCGGGCACGCCCTTCAGGGGCTCACCCACGCGGCCGTCGGTGCCAATCACGCGCATGCGGCCGGGCCGCTCGGTCACCAGCATGCGGCCCTCGCCGATGAAGGCCACCGCCCAGGGGTTGTGCAGGCCGCGCGCGACGACTTCGGTGGTGACAGCGGGGGCTTGTGCATGCGCGGCAGGGGCAAGCAGCGTGCCCAGGAGGGCGCACAGGGGCAGCAGGGGGGCGGTGAAGGGACGGGTCATGGTGGTGTGGAAGGGATGGCGGAAAAAGAGGCGGCAAGGCGGTTGGTGCGCGCGAACCGCTCAGGGTTCCCCGTCAGCCGCCCATGGGGCGCACGCCGAACAGCCAGGCGTGGGCCCAGAACACGAAGAGAAGGTAGACCACCAGCCCGCTGACCAGGGCGATCGCGTCGTTGGCCGTGCTGCCGGGCAGCGCGGGCGGGCTGCGCAACAGGCCGGCCGCCGCGCGGCGCTTGACCGAGATGCGGTCGGCCACGGCCCAGGCCAGAAAACCGCCGAACAGCAGCACATCGGCCAGCGTGCCATTGGCCAGCAGGTGGGCCAGCGCCCAGCACTTCACGGCCAGCAGCATGGGGTGTTTCGCCGCGCGCTGGATGCGCCCGGGCAGGTAGGCCGCGAACAGCAGCACGAACACCGGCAACATGAGCAGCAGCGCCAGGTGGCGCAGGCCGGTGGGCGGCGTGTAGAGCAGCACCGGGGCCTGGCGCGCGAGGCCGTAGCCCCAGACGATCAGCGCCAGGCCGACGAAGGAGACCAGCGCGTACGCGCCCTTGTAGCCGCCTTCGCCCATGCGCCCGGCCAGCGCATCGCGGCCTTGCGGCGAAACGATGGACACCGAGTGCACACCCAGGAACAACACCAGGCCGATGATCAACCACGTCATGACAACCCCTTTGGCTGGTGCGGCACCAGACCACCCGGCGCCGCGTTGGCGAAAGGGCACTGTAGCGCCGCTGGCGCGGCGGTCAACCCGCCGGGGTGGTGGCGCTGGGCGGTGGGCGCCGGTCGGCGGTGACGAGCCAGATGCCGCCGCACACCAGCAGCAGGGCCACGGCATTGCGCCAGGCCAGGATCTGCTCGCCCAGGAACAGCGCGGAGAGCAGCGCGCCGAACACCGGAATGAGGAAGTTGAACACCGAGACCATGCCGACGCGGTTGTATTTCAGCAGCGCGGCCCACAGCGCGAAGGCCACCGCCGAGAGCACGGCCATGTAGAGCAACAGCACGGCCGGCGCAAGCGACATGCCGTGCAGCGCGCCGCCTAAGGCGTGGCCGGCCAGCAGCAGCGCCAGGCCGCCGATGGCCAGCTGGTAGCCGGTCATGACCATGGCGTCGATCCGCTGCGACAGCCGCTTGCCGTAGATGCTCGCGGCCGAGAGCACGAAGGCCGCGATGACGATGAAGCCCTCGCCCAGCAGCGTGAAGCCCGCGTCCAGCCCCTGGCCGCCGCTCCGCAGGTTCACCGCCATCACGCCCGCGAAGCCCACCAGACAGCCCAGTGCCTTGCGGTGATCCAGCCGGTCGTTGTGGTAGATGAAGTGCGCCAGCAGCACGCTGAAGAAGGTGCCGGTGGCGTTGAGGATGGACGCCTTGACGCCGGTGGTGTGGGCCAGGCCGACGTAGAAGAACACGTATTGCAGCGAGGTCTGCGCCAGGCCGAGCAAGGCGATGCGCCCGATGCTGGCGCGCGGCAGCGCGAACACCGGCCGCCCGATGGCGCGCGCGATGCCGAGCAGCAGCACGCCGGCGAGCAGGAAGCGCCAGCCCGCGAACACGAGTTGCGAGGCCGTGTCGTCGCGGCCGATGGACAGCAGCGCATAGCCGCTCTTGATGGCCGGGTAGGCGCTGCCCCAGAGCAGGCAGCACAGGGTGGCGAGCAGCACCACGTTGCGCGGCCGGCTGAAGAAGGCCGCGCCGCTGTTGCGGTCCGTCATGCCGGGCTGTCGGGTTGGGCGCGGCGCAGGCGTTCGCGGCTGTTGGAGAGGTGCAGGCGCATGGCCTGGCGAGCGGCCTCGGGCTCACGCAGGCGGATCGCGTTGTAGATGCTCTGGTGCTCGCCGTGCACGCGCCGCAGGTAGGCCAGGCGGCCTTCGGGCGCGCTGCTGGCGGTGTTGAGGCGGGTGCGCGGAATGATCATCGTGCCCAGGTAGGTCATGAGGTCGGCGAAGTGGCGGTTGCCGGTGGCGCGCGCCACTTCCATGTGGAACTGGAAGTCCGAGGGCACGGCGTCGGAGACGTCGTCGATGGAGGCCTCGAAGGCCGCGAGCGCGGCGGCCATGTTGTGCAAGTGGCCGTCGTCGCGGCGCTGCGCGGCCAGGCTCGCGGCCTCGCTCTCCAGGCTGATGCGCAGCTCCAGCAGCGAGATGACGTCGGCCACGGTGGCGAAGTCCTCCGGCGCGACGCGGAAGTTGCTTTGCTCGGGCGGCGCCATCACGAAGGTGCCGATGCCGTGGCGCGTCTCCACCTGGCCCGAGGCCTGCAGGCGCGAGATGGCCTCGCGCACCACGGTGCGGCTGACCGCGAAACGGGCCATCAGCTCGGATTCGGTGGGCAGCTTGTCGCCCGTCTGAAGGCGGCCTTCGCGCACATCGGCCGTCAGCGTATCGACGATTTCGGGCACCAGGCCGCGCTGCCGGCGGGGGCGCGGTGGCGGCGCTGCCATCGGCATCGCCTCGTCTCCTAGGGTTTTCACGGGGAGCATTGTTTTTTCCTTGACACGCCATTGTGGCGTTCACACAATTCGCCCAAGTTGTCTGACAACCGACAACAGACAACAAGATGGCCGGACTGTAGCAAACCCCTCGCGAAAGTCCAAGCCCTTCGAGACAAGACCGCACACACCATGGACGTCATTCTCAAAACCCACCACCGCCTGCTGCTCACCGGCGCCGCCGGCGGCCTGGGCACCGCCCTGCGCGACCGCCTCAAGCGCAATTGCGAAGTGCTGCGCCTCTCGGACCGCGCCGACCTGGGCGCGGCACAGGCCGGCGAGGAAATCGCGCTGGCCGACCTGGCCAACGCGGACGAGGTCGACGCCATGGTGAGCGGCTGCGACGCCATCGTGCACATGGGCGGCATCTCGGTGGAGGCGCCCTTCGCCGCCATCCTGCAGGCCAACATCCTGGGCGCGTACCACCTGTACGAGGCCGCGCGGCGGCACGGTGTCAAGCGCATCGTGTTCGCCAGCTCCAACCACGTGACCGGCTTCTACAAGCAAAGCGAGACCATCCACGCCGACCACCCGGCCCGGCCCGACGGCTTCTACGGCCTGAGCAAGGCTTTCGGCGAGGACCTGGCGCGCCTGTACTACGACCGCCACGGCATCGAGACCGCCTGCGTGCGCATCGGCTCCTCGTTCGCCGAGCCCAGGGACCGCCGCATGCTCGCCACCTGGCTGAGCTTCGACGACCTGCACCGCCTCATCAGCGCCTGCCTGAGCACGCCGGTGCTGGGCCACAGCATCGTGTTCGGCATGTCCGACAACGCCGTGACCTGGTGGGACAACAGCCGCGCGCGCCACGTGGGCTACGTGCCCCGGGACACCTCGGACGTGTTCCGCGAGGCCGTCTTCGCGCGCACCAGCGCACCCGACCTGAACGACCCCGCCGCGATCTACCAGGGCGGTGGCTTCGTCAAGGCCTGCCCGTTCTGAACGGCACGCCCACCATGACCACGCAGGCCGACCTGGTGCTCGACGCGCGCAACGGCGTGGGCGAGAGCCCGGTGTGGGACGCGCAGCGCCAATCCCTGTTCTGGCTGGACATCCCCGGCCGCGCGCTCTGGTGCTGGAACGCGGCCACCGGGCAATCGCGCCAGTGGGCCACGCCCGAGATGGCCGGTTGCATGGCGTTGGCCGCCGGCAGCGAAGCGACGCCGCACGGCCGCTGGGTGGCCGCCATGGAAACCGGCGTGGCGGTGCTCACGCCGCAGGACGACGGCACGCTCACCCAGGAAGCGCGCGCCCGCGTGCGGCACCCGCAGGGCGGCATGCGCTTCAACGACGGCCGCTGCGACCGCCAGGGCCGGCTGCGCGCCGGCACCATGGTGATGGACATGTCGCTGGCCGCGCCCGCGGGCAGCCTGTACGCCTTCGACGGCGCCGTGCTGCGCGCGCTGCAGGGCGGTTTCATCACGCCCAACGGCATGGCCTTCAGCCCCGATGGCAAGACCATGTACCTCTCGGACTCGCACCCCAGCGTGCAGACCATCTGGGCCTACGAGTACGACACCGACAGCGGCACGCCGCACCACCCGCGCGCCTGGGTCGACATGAAGGCCCTGCCCGGCCGGCCCGATGGCGCGGCGGTGGACGAAGACGGCGGCTACTGGATTTGCGGCAACGACGCCGGCCTGGTGCACCGCTTCACACCCGACGGCCGGCTCGACCGATCGCTCGCCGTGCCGGTGAAGAAGCCAGCCATGTGCGCCTTCGGCGGCAGCGGGCTCGACACCTTGTTCGTCACCTCCATCCGGCCCGGTGGCGACCTGTCCGACCAACCGCTGGCGGGCGGCGTGTTCGCGCTACGCCCCGGCGTGCGCGGGCTGCCCGAACCCACCTGCACGATTTTCTGAGCCCTGCATTCCCACAAGAGGCCCCAGGCCCAAGCCCCTGTTTTCAACCACCCAACCGAAAGCGCTGAGGACGACATGAACATCAAACCCCTCCTGACCATCGTGGCCGCCTGTGCCGCCCTCGCGGCCCAGGCCACCGAGTTCCGCTCGGCCGACACGCACAACGCCGACGACTACCCCACCGTGGCCGCCGTGAAACACATGAGCGAGCTGCTGGAGAAGAAGAGCGGCGGCAAGCACAAGATCAAGGTCTTCAACAAGCAGGCACTGGGCAGCGAGAAGGAAACGATCGACCAGGTGAAGATCGGCGCGCTGGACTTCACGCGCGTCAACGTGGGCCCGATGAACGCCATCTGCCCGCTGACCCAGGTGCCGACCATGCCCTTCCTGTTCAGCTCCATCGCGCACATGCGCAAGTCGCTGGACGGCCCGGTGGGCGACGAGATCCTCAAGAGCTGCGAGTCGGCCGGCTTCATCGGCCTGGCCTTCTACGACAGCGGCGCGCGCTCCATCTACGCCAAGAAGCCGATCAAGACCGTGGCCGATGCCAAGGGCCTGAAGATCCGCGTGCAGCAGTCCGACCTGTGGGTCGCGCTGGTCAGCGCCATGGGCGCCAACGCCACGCCCATGCCGTATGGCGAGGTCTACACCGGCCTGAAGACCGGCCTGATCGACGCCGCCGAGAACAACATCCCCTCGTTCGACACCGCCAAGCACGTCGAGGCCGTGAAGATCTATTCCAAGACCGAGCACTCGATGGCGCCCGAGATCCTGGTGATGTCCAAGGTGGTCTACGACAAGCTGCCCAAGGCCGAGCAGGACATGATCCGCGCCGCCGCCAAGGAGTCGGTCGCGTTCGAGCGCCAGAAGTGGGACGAGCAGGAAGCCAAGTCGCTCGCCAACGTGAAGGCCGCCGGCGCCGAGATCGTCGAGGTCGACAAGAAGTCCTTCCAGGCCGTGATGGGCCCGGTGTACGAGAAGTTCATGACCACGCCGGACATGAAGCGCCTGGTCAAGGCGATCCAGGACACCAAGTAAACGGCGTCCTCTTTTTCCATCCCTCTCCTCCAGCCCTCGTCCGCTCCGGCGGGCGGGGGAGCAAGGTTTCCCATGTTCACCAAATTGTGTGCCGGCTTGTCCAAGCTGTGCCTGATGCTGGCCGTGGCCGGGCTGATCGCGGTCGTCCTGTGCGTGCAGTGGCAGGTGATCGGCCGCTACGTCTTCAACGACACGCCCACCTGGGCCGAGGCCCTGGCCATGCTGCTGGTGCTCTTCGTCACCGCCTTCGGCCTGGCCGTGGGCGTGCGCGACGCGGGCCACATCGGCCTGGAGTCGCTGGTAAGCCTGCTGCCCCTGCGCTGGCAGCGCCGCATCGAGTACGTGATCCACGCCCTGGTGGCGATCTTCGGCGCGCTCATGGTGCAGAGCGGCTGGCTGTGGATGACCGCCAAGTGGGGCGAGAAGAAGCCCATGCTGCCGGTGCCCGACGGCATCGACTACCTGCCCATCGTGATCGCCGGCGCGCTCATCGTGCTGTTCTCGATCGAACACATCGTCGCGCTGATCCGCGGCACCCTCGTGGAGCCCGCATGGAACTGACTGTCCTGGGGTTGAGCTTCACCCTGTTCCTGATCCTCGGCGTGCCGGTGGCCTTCGCCATCGGCCTGTCCTCGGTCGCCACCATCCTCGTGGCCGGCCTGCCGGTGGCGGTGGTGTTCCAGAAGATGGTCGGCGGCATGCAGGTGTTCAGCTTCCTGGCCATCCCCTTCTTCGTGTTCGCCGGTGAGCTGATGCTGTACGGCGGCATCGCCGACCGCATCGTGCGCTTCGCCAACAGCCTGGTGGGCCACGTGCGCGGCGGCCTGGGCATGAGCAACGTGGTGGGCTGCACGCTGTTCGGCGGCGTGGCCGGCTCGCCGCTGGCCGACGTCTCGGCCATCGGCTCGGTGATGATCCCGCTGATGAAGAAGGAGGGTTACGACGCGGACTACGCGGTCAACGTCACCACCCACGCCTCGCTGGTCGGCGCCATCATGCCGACCTCGCACAACATGATCATCTTCACGCTGGCCACCTCGGGCATCGCCTCGGTGAGCGTGCTCAGCCTGATCCTGGCCGGCCTGATCCCGGCGCTGATCCTCACGATCTGCAACCTGGGCGCGGCCTACTACGTGGCCGTCAAGCGCGGCTACCCCACGCACGGCAAGTTCCCCGGCTGGGGCGAGGTGCTGCGCGCCTTCGGCGCCGCGCTGCCCGGCCTGCTGGTGATCGTGATCATCCTCGCCGGCATTCTCTCGGGCGCGTTCACCGCCACCGAGTCGGCCTCCATCGCGGTGGCCTGGGCATTGGCCATCACCGTGCTGGTGTATCGCACGCTGTCCTGGCACAACTTCCTGAAAGCCTGCGCCAAGGCCTGCAAGACCACCGGCGTGGTGCTGCTGCTGATCGGCATCTCGGCCGCCTTCGGCTACTTCATGGCGCTCTACGAAGTGCCGCAGCTCACCGGCGAACTCATGAAGTCGGTGTCGGACAAGCCCTGGGTGATCTTCCTCATGATCAACCTGCTGCTGTTCGTGCTCGGCACCTTCCTGGACATGGCGGCCACCATCCTCATCTGCACGCCGATCTTCATGCCGATCGCGATGCAGTTCGGCATGGACCCGACGCAGTTCGGCATCGTGATGCTGATCAACTGCGCGCTCGGTCTCAACACCCCGCCCGTGGGTTCGGTGCAGTTCGTGGGCTGCGCCATCGGCGGCATCTCGGTCGGCCAGGTGATGCGCACCATCGCACCGTTCTACGGCGCGCTGGGCATCTGCCTGATGCTGGTCACCTACGTGCCCGCGTTCTCGCTCTGGCTGCCCGGCCTGGTCAAGTAAGCCCCTTCAAGGAGAGATCACCATGTCCATCAACCGCCGACAGCTGCTCGCCTCGTCCGCCGCGCTCGCCGTGACCGGCCTGCCCGCCGCGCACGCGCAGGGCTTTCCGAACAAGCCGCTGAAGATCATCGTGCCCTACCCGCCGGGCGGCTCCTCGGACATCATCGCGCGCGCCATCAGCCAGCCGCTGTCCGACAGCCTGGGGCAGCCGGTGATCGTGGAGAACCGGCCCGGCGCCAACGGCAACCTGGGGGCCGATCTGGTGGCGAAATCCGCGCCCGACGGCCACACCGTGCTGCTGTGCGACGTGGGCGCGCTGGCCATCAGCCCGGCGGTCTACACCAAGCTCTCGTTCGACCCGAGCAAGGACCTGCGCGGCGTGACCATGCTGGCGTACTCGCCGCACATGCTGGCCGTGCACCCCTCCGTCAAGGCCAACAACCTCAAGGAACTGGTGGCCCTGTCCAAGACCACCGAGCTGAACTTCGCGGTGACGGCCGTGGGCAGCGCGCCGCACGTGGCCGGCGTGGCCGTGGAGCGCGCCACCGGCGCCAAGTGGACCTATGTGCCCTACAAGGGCGGCTCGCAGGCCGTGACCGACACGGTGGCCGGCCAGACCCAGGTGATCATGAACGGCATGCTGGCCACGCTGCCGCACGTGCAGAGCGGTCGGCTCAAGGTGCTGGGCATCTCCAAGAAGACGCGCATGCCGCTGGTGGGCGAGGTGCCGACGCTGGCCGAACAGGGCGTCAAGGACTTCGAGTCCGGCACCTGGCAGGGCGTGCTGGTGGCCAACGGCACACCGGCCGCGCTCATCGCGCGCCTGAACGCCGAGCTGATCAAGGCCATCCGCAGCCCCGACGTGCGCGCCCGCCTGACCGGCCAGGGCGCCGAGGTGGTGACCATGCAGTCGGCCGAGCAGGACCGCTTCTTCGACGCCGAACGCAAGCGCTGGGGCGCGGTCGTCGCCGAGGCCAACATCAAACTGGACTGAGCTGCCCCGTGAATCCCCAGGAACTCCAATCCATCGTCGGCAGCGGCCTGCTGTCCTTCCCCTTGACCGACTTCGATGCGCAGGGCGACTTCAACGCCCGAGGCTATGCCGAGCGCCTGGAGTGGCTCGCGCCCTACGGGGCCAGCGCGCTGTTCGCCGCGGGTGGCACCGGCGAGTACTTCTCGCTCTCGGGCGCCGAGTACAGCGAGGTGGTGGGCACCGCGGTGACCACCTGCCGCGGCAAGGTGCCCATCATCGCGGGCGCGGGCGGGCCCACCCGCACCGCCATCGCGCACGCGCAGGAGGCCGAGCGCCTGGGCGCGCACGGCGTGCTGCTGTTGCCGCACTACCTCACCGAAGCCAGCCAGGCCGGCCTGATCGCCCACGTGGAGCAGGTCTGCAAGAGCGTGGACTTCGGCGTGATCGTCTACAACCGCAACGTCTGCAAGCTCACGCCCGACTCGCTCGCCATCCTGGCCGAGCGCTGCCCCAACCTGATCGGCTTCAAGGACGGCATCGGCGACATCGAGCTCATGATGTCGATCTACCTGAAGATGGGCGATCGTTTCTCCTACCTGGGCGGCCTGCCCACCGCCGAGGTGTACGCGGCGGCCTACAAGGCGCTGGGCACCCCGGTGTACTCGTCGGCGGTGTTCAACTTCATCCCGAAGACGGCGATGGCCTTCTACGAGGCGGTGCGCCGCGACGACCACGCCACGCAGCACCGCCTGCTGAAGTCCTTCTTCATGCCCTACCTCGACATCCGAAACAAGGGCGCGGGCTACGCGGTGAGCATCGTGAAAGCCGGCGCGCAGCTCGTGGGCCGCGGCGCCGGCCCGGTGCGCGCGCCGCTCACCGACCTGCAGCCCGCCGAGCGCGAGCGCCTGGGCGAGCTGATTCACGCGCTCGGCCCACAATAGGGCCGATGAACCCAGCCGCATTCCCTCATCTGCTCGACCCGGCGCGCTTCCAAGGCGAAGTGGACGGCCAGCCCACCGCCCTCTTCTTCCTGCGCAACGCGCGCGGCATGGTGGTGGCCATCACCAACCTCGGGGCCAAGGTGCTGCAGATCGTCGTGCCCGACCGCTCGGGCGCGCTGGACGACGTGGCGCTGGGCTACGACCAGCTGGCCGACGTGATCACCGGCTCACCCTCCATGGGCGCTTTCGTGGGCCGCTACGCCGGGCGCATCGGCGGCGCGAGCTTCACGCTCGACGGGCACGAGCACCACCTCACGCCCAACGCGGGCGCGCACTGCATCCACGGCGGGCCGCGCGGCTCGCGCCACCGCGTGTTCGACGCCACGCAGACCGACGCCCAGACCCTGCGGCTGCACCACCGCTTCCTCACCGCCGAAGACGGCTTCCCCGGCACGCTGGACCTGCAGCTCACGTACCGGCTCGACGACGACAACGCCCTGGTGCTCGAACACACGGCCACCGCGCTCGACGCACCCGGCCCCGCGAGCTTCACCAGCCACATCTACTTCAACCTCGACGGTGTGGGCCAGGGCCAGCGCATCGATGGCCACGTGCTGCAGGTGCCCGGCTCGCGCGAGGTGCTGGCGACGGGGGCCGACGGCATCGCCACGGGGGCCCTGGTCTCGCTCGACGGCCACCCGCAGGACCTGCGCACGGCCCAGGTGCTGGGTGATTTGCCCGACATCGACCTGAGCTACGTGCTGGAACCCCTGCCCACATCCGCCGCACGCCCGTGCGCGCAACTGCGCAGCGACATCAGCGGCCGCACCCTGGCCGTGTGGACCACCGAACCGCTGCTGCAGGTGTACACCGCCGGCCAGCTCGGGGTGGCGGAGCGCCCCGACCTCGGTAAATGGGGCGTGCGGCACCGACCCCGCTCGGCCGTCTGCCTGGAGCCCCAGCATTTTCCCAACGCCCCCAACTGCCCGGCGCTGCCGCAGAACACCGTGGCGCCCGGCCGGCCTTACCGCGCCACCACGGTCTATCGTTTCGGCACGGTCAACGATTGAACACCGGCTCCCGTCGGACGCACTCCGGCGGCTCGCCATAACCCGCTGAGCGCACCACGTTCTCCAGGGAGATCTCGACCTGGAACCAGCGGCAGAACGGGTTCACGAAGCGGTAGCTCCAGACCATGCCGCGCTCCCGCCCCAGCCCTTGCACCTCGCCCGGGCGCCCCAGCCTGGCGCGAACCTCGTCGGCGCTCATGCCGGGGTTGATCTGGGTGAAGCGCGCCTCGGTCAGCACCTGCTCCGAGCGGACCACGCGGCCCGAGGCATCGAGGTCCACGAACCAGGTGTGCAGGCCATAAGGGCCCCGGGGATATTCCAGCCGGGTGCCCCCGTCGATCTGGCGCGTGGTTTCCGGCGGACCCATCCGCGCCACGACCTGCTCGCGGCTCTGGCCGGCCATGTCGGCCGTCGGTCCGTAGCCGGCGCACGCGCTCAGGAAGGCCGCACCGATCAAACACCACAAGCGCAAACGCATGGACAGCTCCTGTTCGGTGGCTCAAGCCATTTCGATGGTTTTCAGGGAGGCGAGTTCCTGCCGTTCAGCCCAGCAGCGCGGCCAGGCCGTTCTCGGGCTCGAAGCGGTGGTTGCGGTGCAGCAGGCGCGTCGGGCCGGGCCAGACCCGGGTGGCGATGCTGTGCCTCGGGTCGCCGGGATAGCAGATCACGCGCCGGCCGTCCTCGTCGAACGGCTCGGGCTCGATCAGCGAGGGCGGGCGGCTGCGCGCCGTGGCCAGCACCTGCGCCACATCGGCCAGGCGGCTGAGCTCGCTCAGGCTCATGATCTGCGGCGGCGCCAGGTCGATCTCGCCGGCCCAGTAGCGCTCCAGGCCAGTGCGCGGCGAGAGCCACACGGCTTCCGTCGCTTCGTGGGCGCAGTGCTCCACCGTCTGGTCATCGGGTGCCACGGCCACGAAGAAGCGCGTGTCGAAGCGCTTGTTGGTCACCGAAGGCACGCGCGGCGTGACCCAGCGCGACCAGGGCAGCACACAGGCGGTGGGAATGGGCAGGCCCTGGGCCTGCAGGGCGGCGGCGAACGCCGTGCCGGTGGCCGTCTGCTCGCGCACGGGCTGCACGTGCCTGGCGCCGTTCGCCTGGCCCAGCAGCAGGCCGCATTCCTCGAAGGTCTCGCGCAACGCGGCCACGTGCAGGCCCAGGGCCGTGTCCACATCCAGGCCGGGTTCGCCCAGCCCAGCGAGGCAGGCGGTGGCAGGGCGGTCGAGCGCCGCTGGGTCGGTCTGCCGGTCGGCCGCATCCAGCTTGCCACCCGGGAAGACATGCACGCCACCGAGCACGCCCGAATTGCCGTGCCGGCGCACAAGCAGCACCTCCAGGCCAGCAGGCCCGTCGCGCACCACCATCACGGTGGCAGCGGCCACGGGCGGGGTGAGCACTTCGTCGGAATTGATGGCAATGGGCATGGACCGATTGTCGGTGCACGGGCCAAGGCCTGCAGTCACCGTGGCGCAACCTCCAAAAATGAATACCTTTTTACCAATTTAATGGCAGTGAATGCAAAACCGCACCAGGCCAAGGGCAAGGAACTTCTGCTTTAGCACTCGCTCCTAGAGAGTGCTAATATTCTTCGCAGACACCTGAGGAGGGTTCACATGTCCCACACGCTTGCTCCTGTTGCCACCGCCACCACCGGCTCGATCGCCGTGGCGAATCCGTGGGCGCTCGTGCCGCCCCTGGGCAACCTGGACGCCTACATTTCCGCGGTCAACCGCCTGCCGTTGCTCACGTTGGAGCAGGAGCAACAGGCCGCCCGCCGCCTGCGCGACGACAACGACCTGGACGCCGCCGGCCAGCTGGTGATGTCCCACCTGCGCCTGGTGGTGTCGATCTCGCGCCAGTACCTGGGCTACGGCCTGCCCCATGGCGACCTGATCCAGGAAGGCAATGTCGGCCTGATGAAGGCCGTCAAGCGCTTCGACCCCGACCAGGGCGTGCGCCTGGTGAGCTACGCCATGCACTGGATCAAGGCCGAGATCCACGAATACATCCTGAAGAACTGGCGCATGGTCAAGCTGGCCACCACCAAGGCCCAGCGCAAGCTGTTCTTCAACCTGCGCTCGCGCAAGCAGGGCTTCCGCGCCGATGCGGTCGATGGCGACACCCACCGCGAGGTGCTGTCCGACAGCGAAGTGGGCGTGATGGCCCGCGAACTCAACGTGAAACCCGAAGAAGTGCGCGAAATGGAAACGCGCCTCTCCGGCGGCGACGTGGTGCTGGACCCGGCCCCGGGCGACGACGGCGAAGACAGCTTCGGCCCCATCGCCTACCTGGCGGACGCCACCCACGAACCCACCGCGGTGCTCGAATCGGCCCAGCGCGATGCGCTGGCCACCGAAGGCGTGGCGCGCGCCATGAGCGAACTCGACGAACGCTCGCGCCGCATCGTGAGCGAGCGCTGGCTCAAGGTGAACGACGACGGTTCGGGCGGCATGACGCTGCACGAACTGGCGGCCGAGTACGGCGTGAGCGCCGAACGCGTGCGCCAGATCGAGGTGGCGGCCATGAAGAAGATGCGCAAGGCGCTGGCCGCTTACGCCTGATCCACGACCCCCATTGCCACCACGGCCCCGGCGGTTTCGCGACCCCGGGGCTTCTTTTTTACGAACGGTGCCCGTCGCCGGACCTGCGTCACGCCCGGCCAATGTCACAGGCGACACAATCGGGGGATGTCTGACGTTTTGTGGAAGGGCGCGACGCCCGGGATCCGTCGCGCTCGCAGGCTGGCCGCCTGGCTGGCGCTGGCCTTCTTCTCCCTTTTTCCTGTCCTGCGCGGAGTGGCCGCCGAGCTGCCGCCTGTGGTGCTCGACGGCACACAACCCAGCGTGCCCCTGGCCCAGCGCAGCCTGTACTGGGTGGATACCGGCGGCCAGCTGACGGTGCAGGAGGTGGAAGCCCAACAGGACCAACTGCCGTTTGCGGTGCGCAGCGCCGAACACCGCCTCCTCCTTCCGGACGGCGGCGCGCTGTGGATTCGCTTCGATGCCCAGGCCCGCGACGACCATTCGCGCTGGGAGCTGGAACTGGCGCGCTCGGGCACCGACCGCATCAGCCTCTACCACCGGCTGTCCAATGGCGAATGGAAAGCGCAACACGCTGGCGACCGCCTCGCGGTGAGCCACTGGGCCTTTCCCGACCGCTACCCGGTGTTCTCGCTCGACCCCCGCACCGACGCTGTAGTGACCTACTGGGTGCGCATCGAACACGCTCGCGTGCCGTTCTCCGGCACGCTGCAGATTCACGACCACCACACCTTGCGCGAGCTGCGCATCCACCAGCAGTTTCTGCTGGGCGCCTACTTCGGCATGGCGTTGCTGCTCACCGCGACCGCGGTGGCCAATGCGCTGGTGTTCCGGGACACCAGCTTTGCCGCCTATGCCATCTACATCACAGTCCTCGGGCTGGCCATGGCCGCGTCGCTGGGTGTGGCCGGCCAGTTCCTCTGGCCGAACTCGGCGCAGTGGAACGGATTGGCCGAATTCGTGCTGATGCCGATGGCGGCGGTGTTCGGTCTGCTGTTTGTGCGGCAGGTGGTTCAACCCAGGCGCATCGGTCGCTGGCTGGACCGTTCCGCCCTGGCGCTGCCTGCGGTTCTGGCGGGCCTGATTCTGTGGGACACGCTGTACCCCACCCATGGCAGCCTGCAGGCCGTGACGGCCGCGTCCGCGGCCACGCTCGCGTTGGTCTACGCCATGCTCTGGGCGGCCTGGCGCACGGGGGACCGCTGGGTGCGCTGGATCGCGCTGGGCATGCTGCCGGTGCTGCTGGCCGGGGCGCTGCCGGTGATGCGCAACTTCGGCCTGATCTCATCGGGTTTCCTGTCGCAGTACGGCATGGTGATCGCCGCCGCCCTCGAGGCGCCCTTGCTGATCTACGGCCTGCTGCAACGCTCGTCCCTGCAGCACGAGGCCCAGGCCCGCGCCCGCGCACTGGCCCTGACCGAACCGCTCACCGGCCTCACGAACCGGCACAACTTCATGCTGCGGCTGCACGACAGCGTGGTGCGGGCCCAGCGCTACGGGCACCAGAGCGCGCTGCTGCTGATCGGCCTGGACAACCACGGCTGGTTTGCCGAGCAGCACGGCCGCGAGGTGGCCGACCGCGCGCTGGTGATCACCGGCTCGCTGCTGCGCTCGGTGGCGCGCGACGTGGACACGGCAAGCCGGGTCGACGACAGCACCCTGGCGCTGTTGATGGAAGGGCCGGTGCGCGAGGCGCAGGCCCTGGCCGCGGCCACCAGCATCGTCGCGGGCGGCCTGCGCCCTTCGGTGCAACTGCCCGTGGGCACCACGCTGAAGTTCAAGATCGTCGTGGCGCTGCTGCCCGATCCCACGCCCGAACTTCAGCAGGACGCCCAGGCACACCTGGACTGGCTGCGCCAGGCGCTGGACGCCCTGCGCAAGGACCCGCGCAAGGCGATCCTGAAACTGAACTTCTGATCAGCCTTCGCGGCGCAGCGCGGGGAAGAGGATCACGTCGCGGATGCTGGGGCTGTCGGTCAGCAGCATCATCAGGCGGTCGATGCCGATGCCGCACCCACCGGCGGGCGGCATGCCGTACTCCAGCGCGCGGATGTAGTCCGCGTCGTAGAACATGGCCTCCTCGTCACCCCCGTCCTTGGCCGAGGCCTGCGCCTGGAAGCGCGCGGCCTGGTCCTCCGCATCGTTGAGCTCGGAGAAGGCGTTGCCGAATTCGCGCCCGGTGATGTAGAGCTCGAAGCGCTCGGTGACCGCGGGGTTCGCGTCGTTGGCGCGGGCCAGCGGCGAGATCTCGGTCGGGTGGTCCATGATGAAGGTCGGGTTCCAGAGCTTGTCTTCGACCTTCTCTTCGAAGTACAGCACCTGCAGGCTCGGCAGGCTGCGACTGGAGAGCTGGTGCTTCTCCTCGCTCAGGCCGAGCTTCTTGAGCTGCGCGAGCAGCCAGGCCGCATCGTCCACGCTGTCGCCCGCCTCGGTGTACTTGACGATGGCTTCGCGGATCGTCAGGCGTTCGAAGGGCGACAGGATGTCCACCGGCTGGCCCTGGTAGGTCAGCGGCTCGTCACCGCGCACCCGGCGCACCACGTGGCGAATGAGTTCCTCGTTGAAGTCCATCAGGTCCTGGTAGTTCCAGTACGCCGCGTAGAACTCCATCATGGTGAACTCGGGGTTGTGGCGGACGCTGATGCCTTCGTTGCGGAAGTTGCGGTTGATCTCGAACACACGGTCGAAACCGCCCACCAGCAGGCGCTTGAGGTAGAGCTCGGGCGCGATGCGCAGGAACATCTCCTGGTCCAGCGCGTTGTGGTGGGTCTTGAACGGCTTGGCGTTGGCACCGCCCGGGATCGGGTGCAGCATGGGCGTTTCCACCTCGAGGAAGCCGTGGCTCACCATGAAGTCGCGGATGCTGGCCAGGGCCTGGCTGCGCGCGACGAAACGCTTGCGGGCGGTTTCGTCGGTCATCAGGTCCACGTAGCGCTGGCGGTACTTGATTTCCTGGTCGGCGATGCCGTGGAACTTGTCGGGCAGCGGGCGCAGGCTCTTGGTGATCAGGCGGATGCGGTCGGCCTGGATGGTGAGTTCGCCGGTGCGCGTGCGCATGAGCACGCCCTCGACCGCGATGATGTCGCCCAGGTCCCAGTGCTTGAAGGCGCTGTGCTGCGCCTCGCCCACGCCGTCGTTGTTCAGGTAGATCTGGATGCGGCCACCCGAGGGGCCGAAGGACGCGTCCTGCAGCGTGGCGAAGCTGGCCTTGCCCATCACGCGCTTGAGCATCATGCGCCCGGCCACGCTGGCGCGCACCGGCTCGGCTTCCAGCGCTTCCTTGGTGGTCTCGCCATAGCGGGCGAACAGGTCGGCAGCCTTGTCGGCGGGTTTGAAGTCGTTGGGAAACGCCACCCCCTGGCCCTGTTTCTGCGCCTCGCGCAGCGCCTTGAGCTTCTCGCGGCGTTCGGCGATGAGCTGGTTGTCGTCGTGCGCCGCAGGCGCACTGGTCTCGGCGGTGGGGGGGGTTTGGGCTTGGGTCATGAATGAAAAATGGGTTGGGCACCGAGGTGCGCAACCCATGATTGTAGTTTTCGGCCCGATCGGGGCCGAATTCGCGTTATTCGCCGAGGTAGGCGGCGCGCACCTTGGGGTCGTCGAGCATGTCGCGGCCCACGCCGGTCATGATGATTTCGCCCGAATCCATCACGTAGCCGCGGTCGGCGATCTGCAGCGCGCGGCGGGCGTTCTGCTCCACCAGCAGGATGGTCACGCCTTGGGCGGAGACGTCGCGCACGACCTCGAAGATCTTGTCCACCATGATGGGCGACAGGCCCATGGACGGCTCGTCGAGCAGCAGCACCTTGGGCTGACTCATGAGCGCGCGCGCCATGGCCAGCATCTGCTGCTCGCCACCGCTCATGGTGCCGGCCAGCTGGTCCTTGCGTTCGCGCAGGCGCGGGAAGATGCCGAACATCTTCTCGATGTCCTGCGCGATGCCGGCCTTGTCCTTGCGGATGTAGGCACCCATCTGCAGGTTCTCGGTGATGGTCATGCGGGTGAACACGCCACGGCCTTCCGGCACCATGGCCAGGCCCTGCTTCACGAGATCCCAGGCGCCCTTGCCCTTGATGCTCTGGCCCAGGTACTCGATGTCGCCGGCCTCGTAGGCGAGCGAACCGGTGACGGCTTTCATGGTGGTGGTCTTGCCGGCGCCGTTGGAGCCGATGAGCGAGATCAGCTCGCCCTCGCGCACCTCGAGATCGATGCCCTTGACGGCCTTGATGCCGCCGTACGCGACCTTCAGACCGCTGACTTTGAGGAGTGTGTTTGCCATTTGCGTCAATCCTTGATCAGTGGCCGCCGGTGCCGAGGTAGGCCTCGATCACCTTGGGGTCCTTCTGCACGTCGGCCGGTGAGCCGGAGGCGAGCTGCTTGCCGTAGTCGAGCACGGTCACGCGGTCGCACAGGCCCATCACCAGTTTCACGTCGTGTTCGATCAGCAGGATGGTTCGGTTGTCCTTGCGGATGCGGTCGATCAGCTCGCGCAGCTGCACCTTTTCGGTGGCGTTCATGCCGGCGGCCGGTTCGTCCAGCGCGATCAGCTGCGGGTCGGTCGCCAGGGCGCGCGCGATTTCCAGGCGGCGCTGGTCGCCGTAGCTCAGCGTGCGCGACTTGTAGTCGGCGAACTTCTCGATGCCCACATAGGCCAGCAGCTCGCGCGCGCGCGCCGTGATCGCGGCCTCTTCGCGCTTGAAACCGGGCGTGCGCAGCACGGCGCCGATCAGGCCCGAATGGGTGCGCACGTGGCGCCCGACCATGACGTTTTCCAGCGCCGTCATCTCGGCGAACAGTCGGATGTTCTGGAAGGTGCGGGCGATGCCGGCCTTGGCCACCTCGTGCACCGCGCTGGGCGTGTAGGGCTTGCCCGCGAGTTCGAAGGAACCGCTGTCGGGTGTGTACAGCCCGGTCAGCACGTTGAAGAAGGTCGTCTTGCCGGCGCCGTTGGGACCGATCAGGCCATAGACCTGACCGCGCTTGATTTCGATGCCCACATCGCTCAGGGCCTGCAGGCCCCCGAAGCGCTTGGAAACATTCGCCACTTTGAGAATGGTGTCGCTCATGTGAATGCTCCGCTTACTTGGTCAGGGACTTGCCGTGCTCGGGCGAGGGCCACAAGCCTCTGGGGCGCAGCAGCATCACGACCACCATGGCCAGCGCGATGAGCAGTTGGCGCAGGATCTCGGGGCCAAGGCGACCCCCCGTCAGTTCGGTCAGCGGATGTGCCACATGGCGCAACACCTCAGGCAGGCCCGCCAGCAACAGGGCACCCAGCACCACGCCCGGGATGTGCCCGATGCCGCCCAACACCACCATGGCCACCACCATCACCGATTCCATCAGCGAGAAGGACTCGGGCGAAACGAAGCGCTGGAACGAGGCGAACAACACGCCGGACACGCCACCGAAGGACGCGCCCATGCCGAAGGCCAGCAGCTTGAGGTTGCGGGTGTTCAGGCCCATGGCCTTGGCGGCGATCTCGTCTTCACGAATGGCCATCCAGGCGCGGCCGATGCGCGAATCCTGCAAGCGGTAGGAGATGACGATGGCCAGCACCACGAAGAACAGGAACAGGTAGTAGTACAGCGTGACCGGCTGGAAGGTGTAGTCACCGATGGTCAGGCGCTTGCCGAGGTCGAGGCCGAACACCGAGATGGTGTCGATCTGGCTGATGCCCTTGGGACCGTTGGTGATGTTCAACGGGCGGTCCATGTTCAGCAGGAAGATGCGGATGATCTCGCCGAAGCCCAGGGTGATGATGGCGAGGTAGTCGCCACGCAGCTTGAGCGTGGGTGCCCCCAGGATCATGCCAACCACCCCCGCAATCGCCGCCGCCAGGATCATCACCAGCCAGATGTTGTAGTGCAGGCCGTTGGGGAACATGGCCTTGATGGCCGGGAAGGTGTCGGCGAGGTGGGGCGAGCCCAGCAAGGCAAACACATAGGCCCCCACCGCGAAGAACGCGATGTAGCCCAGGTCCAGCAGGCCGGCGTAGCCGACCACGATGTTCAGGCCGAGGGCCAGCAGCACGTACATGAGCGCGATATCGACAATGCGCACCCAGGAGTTGCTGCCGGTGGACTGCAGGATGATGGGCAGCAGCAGCAAAGCCACCGCCGCGATCAGGAAGACGATCAGCTTGCCGGTTTTGGTGTTCATCATGGTGTTTCTCCCGGACGGTCAGGCACGGTCCGCCACACGTTCACCCAGCAGCCCCGAGGGACGCAGCGTGAGCACGATGGCCAGCACGATGAAGGCGAAGATGTCGGTGTACTGGCTGCCCAGCACCCCACCGGTGAGCTTGCCGAGGTAGCCGGCGCCCAGGGATTCGATCAGGCCGAGCGCAATGCCCCCGACCACCGCACCGGCGAGGTTGCCGATGCCGCCCATCACCGCGGCCACGAAGGCCTTGAGGCCGGGCATGAAGCCCATGGCGTGCTGCACGGTGCCGTAGTTGGAGGCCCACATCACACCGGCAATGGCCGCGAGCATGGCGCCGATGATGAAGGTGGCGGAGATGACCACGTCGGGCTTGATGCCCATGAGCGCGGCCACACGCGGGTTCTCGGCCGTGGCCCGCATGGCTCGGCCCAGATTGGTGCGGTTGACCAGCCACATCAGGAAGGCCAGCGTGACCGCCGTGGTGGCCAGGATGACGACCTGCGTCACCGAAATCACCGCGCCACCGAACGCGATCGGTTCGCGCGACAGCATGGAGGGATAGGACTTCGGGTTCGGCGCCCAGATGATCATGGCGAAGGTCTGCAAGAGCAGCGACATGCCGATGGCGGTGATCAGGGGCGCGAGTCGGTTGGAATTGCGCAGCGGCCGGTAGGCCAGTTTCTCGATGGTGAAGTTGAGCGTGGCGCAGACCACCATCGCGATGATGGTGGCCAGCAGGAGGACCACCCAGGTCGGCAGTCCGGTTGACGCACTGGTCATCCAGCCGATGACCGTCCAGCTGGTGAGGGCCCCCACCATCAGCACGTCGCCGTGCGCAAAGTTGATCAGTCCGATGATGCCGTACACCATGGTGTACCCCAGTGCCACCAGCGCATACATACTGCCCAACACCAGACCGTTGATGATCTGCTGCAGCAAAACTTCCATGAATGTTTCTCCGTGTTTTGTGACAGGCCGGGAAGCGCTTGTGGCGCCGGCCCGTTTCAACCTAGCAAAAAACCCGCCAGACATGACCTTGAAACAGGACCGACTGCGGGTTGGTGGACGGATTGTAATGAGGGGCTTTTGGGGCCCACATGCGTGTAAGCCCTTAGCGGACGCGGGTTTACCCTGGTTTTAGGTGCAACTCCCCAGACCGCATCAGCGCGATTGGCAGTGCATTAGTCTTTTTGATTGTTGAGTTTCTTGAGCTCGCGCAGCTTATCGGCGATGCGCAACTCCAGCCCACGCTCGACCGGGCGGTAGAAGCCCGGGTCGGCCATGCCATCGGGCAGATAGCGTTCACCGGCCGCAAAACCGCCCTCTTCGTCGTGCGCGTAGCGGTAGCCCTTGCCGTAGTCCAGCGACTTCATGAGCTTGGTCGGCGCGTTGCGCAGGTGCATGGGCACGGGGCGGGTGCCGTCCTTCTTCACAAAGGCCTTGGCTTCGTTGAAGGCTTTGTAGACCGCGTTGGACTTGGGCGCCACCGCCAGGTACACCACGCACTCGGCCAGGGCCAGCTCGCCCTCGGGACTGCCCAGGCGTTCGTACACCTCGGCGGCGTCCAGGGCCAGGCGCAAGGCGCGGGGATCGGCCAGGCCGATGTCCTCGCTGGCCATGCGGATGAAGCGGCGGGCCATGTACCGGGGTTCGGCGCCCCCGTCGAGCATGCGCACGAACCAGTACAGGGCGGCATCGGGGTCGGAACCGCGCACGCTTTTGTGCAGGGCGCTGATGGTGTCGTAGAACTGTTCGCCGCCCTTGTCGTAGCGGCGCATGCGCTCGCCCAGCACCTTGAGCAGCCAGGCATCGCTCACCTCGGCGAGTTTTTCCCGCCCGGCCGCCACCGCCAGGGTCTCCAGCGTGTTGAGCAGGCGGCGCGCATCCCCATCGGCGTAGGCGATGAGTCGGTCCACGGCGGTCGATTCGATGGCCGGCACCGCGTCGATCGCCTGGGCCTTGACCACGATCTGACGCAGATCGTCTTCCGACAAAGGCCGCAGCACGTAGACGGCCGCCCGCGAGAGCAACGCCGAATTGACCTCGAACGAGGGGTTTTCGGTGGTGGCACCAATGAAGGTGAACAGGCCACTTTCCACGTGCGGCAGGAAGGCGTCCTGCTGGCTCTTGTTGAAGCGGTGCACCTCGTCCACGAACAGGATGGTGCGCTGGGGCGAGAGGCCGCTGCGCGCCACCTCGGCCCGCTCCACAGCCTCGCGGATGTCCTTGACGCCGCCCAGCACCGCGCTGATGGTGAGGAACTGCGCGTCGAACGCGTCGGCCATCAGGCGGGCGATGGTGGTCTTGCCCACGCCCGGTGGGCCCCAGAGGATGCAGCTGTGCGGCTGGCCCGATTCGAAGGCCAGGCGCAAGGCCATGCCCTCGCCCAGCATGTGCTGCTGGCCGATCACCTCGGCCAGCGTGCGCGGGCGCAGGCGCTCGGCCAGGGGCACGTGGTTACTGGCGGTCGACACGGCGGAACGATCAGGGTTTGACGACAGCGGCACCCGGTGGCGGCTGGAACTTGAAGTCCCCCGCCTTCAGCGGCGCATTGGCCTGCCAGCTGTTGAACGTGAGCACCGAGCGCTGGCCCAGGCTGTCCTCGATGTCCAGCACCGCCAGCTGCCCCTGGCGAAAACCCACGCGCACCACCTGCAGCTGGCCGTTGCGGTCCTTCGGGCGGGCCTCCAGCCACTCCAGGCCATCGCGGGCGGCGGCCGGCTTGAGTTCGAACGCGTCCGAGAGCCCTTTGAGATCGGTCCCGGCCGCGATCAGCGCGGCAGGCGTGCTGCCCAAGGCTTCCTTCTGCGAACGCGATGTCACCTGGTTCAGGTCCACGTCGTAGAGCCACAGGGTCTGGCCGTCGGCCACGATGGTCTGCTCGAACGGCTTGGCGTACACGAAGCGGAAGCGGTTGGGCCGCAGGAATTCGAACGTGCCGCTGGAGGTCTTGCTGCGCGCCACAGTTTCGTTGGCGCGCTTGGGCGAGGTCACGACCTGGGTGAAGCCGGCCTTGCCGCTGTCCACTTCACGCAGGAATCTTTCGAGGTCTTGCAGGCCATCGGCCTGGGCGGCGAGCGCGGCCAGCGACAGCGCGCAGGAAGTGAGGAGTTGCTTGATCATGGACGGTAGGACCCGGTTGCGCCGACTTGGTTGCATGCCGGCGGGCTTCATTCCCCGCCGCGCGAGGGCACCAGGATGTCGCGCTGCCCGCTGGAGGTGAGCGCGCTGACCAGCCCCGCGTTCTCCATGTCCTCCAGCAGACGCGCCGCGCGGTTGTAACCAATCTTCAGCTTGCGCTGCACATAGGAGATGCTGGCCTTGCGGTCCTTGAGCACGATCTCGACGGCCTGGTCGTACAGCGCATCCTTCTCGCCACTGCCACCCTCGCCACCGCCTTCGCCGAACAGGTCGCCCCCTTCGCCGTCGCCCATGCTGCCTTCGAGCACGCCGTCGATGTAGTTGGGTTCACCGCCCTGCTCTTTCAGGTAGGCCACCACGCGGTGCACCTCGTCGTCGCTGACGAAGGCGCCGTGCACGCGGATCGGGAAACCCGTGCCGGAAGGCATGTACAGCATGTCGCCCATGCCCAGCAGGCTTTCGGCGCCCATCTGGTCGAGGATGGTGCGGCTGTCGATCTTGCTGCTGACCTGGAACGACAGGCGCGTGGGGATGTTGGCCTTGATCAGGCCGGTGATCACGTCCACGCTCGGGCGCTGGGTCGCCAGAATCAGGTGGATGCCGGCCGCGCGCGCCTTCTGGGCCAGGCGGGCGATCAGCTCCTCGATCTTCTTGCCCACCACCATCATCAGGTCGGCGAGTTCGTCGATCACGACCACGATGTAGGGCAGGCGCTCGAGCGGCTCAGGCTGCTCCGGCGTGAGGCTGAACGGGTTGCCGATGATCTCGCCGCGCGCCGTGGCCTCGTCGATCTTGGTGTTGAAGCCCGCGAGGTTGCGCACGCCCATCTTGCTCATGAGCTTGTAGCGCTTCTCCATCTCGGCCACGCACCAGTTCAGGCCGTTGGCCGCGTGCTTCATGTCCGTCACGACCGGCGCGAGCAGGTGCGGAATGCCCTCGTAGACGCTCATCTCCAGCATCTTGGGATCGATCAACAGCAGGCGCACGTCACGCGCGTCGGCCTTGTAGAGCAGCGACAGGATCATCGCGTTGATGCCCACCGACTTGCCCGAACCGGTGGTACCGGCCACCAGGCAGTGCGGCATCTTGGCGAGGTCGGCCACCACAGGCTGCCCCCCGATGTCCTTGCCCAGGCCCATGGTCAACATGGACTTGGCATCGTTGTACACCTGTGAACCCAGGATTTCGCTGAGCTTGATGGTCTGGCGCTTGGCGTTGGGCAGTTCCAGCGCCATCAGGTTCTTGCCGGGGATGGTCTCGATCACGCGGATCGACACCAGCGACAGCGAACGGGCCAGGTCACGGCCCAGGTTGACGATCTGTGAGCCCTTCACGCCGGTGGCGGGCTCGATCTCGTAGCGCGTGATCACCGGGCCCGGGGCGGCCGCCACCACACGCACCTCCACGCCGAAGTCCTTGAGCTTCTTCTCGATCAGCCGGCTGGTCATCTCCAGCGTCTGGCTGTCCACCCCGGCCTGGTGCAAGGGGGCGCTGTCGAGCAGGTCCACCTGCGGCAGCTTGCTGTCGGGCAGCTCGGTGAACAACGGCTTCTGGCGCTCCTTGGCCACGCGCTCGCTCTTGGGCACATCGACCAGCGTGGGTTCGATCACCACGGGCACCGGGTGGTGTTCCTCGATCTCGACGCGCTCGACCTTCACCACCTCTTCGCGCTCGCGCGCGGCCTTCTCGCCGATGCGCTGGTCTTCCACCGCCTCGCGCTTCTCGCGCCGGGCCTCGAACCAGCCATCCAGCGTGTGCCCGACTTCCTCGGCCCAGTGGCCCCAGGAGAAGCGGAAGACGGTGGGCAGACACACCAGCAGCACCGCCAGCATGGCCAGCGCCGAACCGGTAAACCCCAGCCAGCGCATCGCCACAGGCCCCAGCGCATGGCCCAGCACGCCGCCGGCGTGGTCGGGCAACAAGGCCTCCAACCGATAGAGGCGACTCCATTCCAGCACCGTGCTGGCCGCCATCAGGACGACCAAGGCCAGCCAGAACAGCGCGCGGCGCGCCCAGGGGCGGTGCCAGAGGCGATCGCCGGCCACGGCTTCATCGCCCGTGCCTTGGGCGCCGCGGATCCAGCGCGCCAGGGTGGACAACCAGGCCCGCACCCCGGCGAGAAACAGCCACCAGACCGAAAAGCCGAGCAGGTAATAGCTCCAGTCCGACAGCATGGCGCCCAGGCGGCCACCCCAGTTGCTCACCTCGGTGGAGGTGCCCGTGGTGCTCCACGCGGGATCGGCCAGGGAGTGGCTGAGCAGTGCCAGCAGCCAGAACGCGAGCGCCGCAGCGCCCAGCACCAGGCCGATTTCCTGGGCAAACCGGGACACACCCGCCGGCGCCGCGGAACCGCGGTCGGCGTTGAGGGTGTTGAGTGAATAAGTCATAGGCCTCGCTGAAATCCAGCGACAAGCTTACCCCATGACTGCCACCGACCGGGCAATGCCGGCCGGGTGCGAAAGAGCCCTCAACCGAGCGAGTTGAGGCGCTCCTTGATGACGGTGCTGCCCTCTTCGGTCACCTCGATGAAACCCCGGTCTTCCAGGTCCTTCATGACGCGGCTGACCATCTCGCGGGAAGCCCCGATCATCTTGGCCACGTCCTGGCGCGAGACCCGGTCCTTGATGGTCAGGATGCCGTCCTTGTCGGGCTGGGCGAACTCCAGCAGGGCTCGGGCAACGCGGCCGTACACGTCCATCAGCGCGAGTGACTCGATCTTGCGGTCCGCGTGGCGCAGGCGCTGCACCAGGCCGCGCATGACCGCGTAGGCCATGGAGGTGTTTTCCGGCAGGCAGCGCGCGAATTCGGTGCGCCCCAGGATCAGCACGTCGGTCTGCACCTCGGCGCGCACGGTGGCCGAATGCGGCTGGTTGTCGATCAGGCTCATCTCGCCCACGTAGTCGCCCGGATTCATGGTGGCCAGGATCACCTCACGCCCCCGGGTGTCGGTGGTGACCACCCGCGCCCGCCCGGTCAGCACGATGGCCAGGCAGTTGGACTTCTTGCCCTGCTCGACGATGCACTCCCCCCGCTTGAAGCGCCGCTTGACCACCGAATCGGCCACCGATTCGGCCTGGGCCTGGGTCAAGGTGGAAAACAAGGGAACCCGGCGGATCAGGTCGAGATTGGACAGGAGAGACATGCGTGTATTCCTTGGTTGGGACGGCGCGCGCGGCGCTCTTTCATACAATGATTCGCACACATTGGGCGCCACGCGGCACTGGATTTGCCCCCGAACGCGCCCATATAACCACCGACTCTAAACCACTTGGCCCCAAATTCGATGGGGCGCTCAACATGAAACACGCGAAAGTCCTCATCCTGGGTTCAGGCCCTGCCGGCTACACCGCGGCCGTCTACGCCGCGCGCGCCAACCTCAACCCCGTGCTCATCACCGGCATCGCCCAGGGCGGCCAGCTCATGACCACGACCGATGTGGACAACTGGCCCGCCGATGCCGAAGGCGTGCAGGGCCCCGACCTGATGCAGCGTTTCCTGGCGCACGCCGAGCGCTTCAAGACCGAGATCATCTTCGACCACATCAACGCGGTCGACTTCTCCAAGCGCCCCTTCGTGCTCAAGGGCGACAGCGGTGAATACAGCTGCGATGCACTCATCATCGCCACCGGCGCGTCGGCCAAGTACCTCGGCCTGCCCTCCGAGGAAGCCTTCATGGGCAAGGGCGTGTCGGGTTGCGCCACCTGCGACGGCTTCTTCTACCGTGGCCAGGAAGTCAGCGTGGTCGGCGGCGGCAACACGGCCGTGGAAGAGGCGCTGTACCTGTCCAACATCGCCAGCAAGGTCACGCTGGTCCACCGCCGCGACACCTTCAAGGCCGAAGCCATCCTGATCGACAAGCTGATGGAGAAGGTTGCCGCCGGCAAGATCGAGCTCAAACTGCACAGCACGCTGGACGAGGTGCTGGGCGACCCGACCGGCGTGACCGGCGTTCGCCTGAAAAGCGTGAAGACCGGTGCGACCGAAGACCTGGATGTCAAAGGCTGCTTCATCGCCATCGGCCACCAGCCCAACACCGACATCTTCAAGGGCCAGCTGGACATGAAGGACGGCTACATCACCACCCGTTCGGGCCTGCAGGGCATGGCCACCATGACCAGCGTGCCCGGCGTGTTCGCCGCCGGCGACGTGCAGGACCACGTGTACCGCCAGGCCATCACCAGCGCCGGCACCGGCTGCATGGCCGCCCTCGACGCCCAGCGTTTCCTGGAGCAGAACGCCGCCTGAGCGCGGGGCTGACGGCCGGCCCTGGCGGCTTGGCCGCCAGTTGGCTATAATTGCGGGCTTTGCTGAGATTTACCGGCTTGCCCGGGCACGAAGCAGATTCGGGTTACCGCCACCCTTTCCTGGCGAGGTGAGGCTGATGGGCCGACACGGAGACACCTCCGGTTCGCGGTCCACAGCTGTTTGAAATGATCGGAGTGTCCTCATGGCACGCGTCTGCGACGTCACGGGCAAGAAGCCCATGGTCGGGAACAACGTTTCCCACGCCAACAACAAAACCAAGCGCCGGTTCCTGCCGAACCTGCAATACCGCCGTTTCTGGGTCGAGAGCGAAAACCGCTGGGTGCGTCTGCGCGTCTCCGGTGCCGCCCTGCGCCTGATCGACAAAAACGGCATTGACGCCGTGCTCGCCGACCTGCGCGCACGCGGTCAAGCTTAAGGAGAACCGAACATGGCAACCAAAGGCGCACGCGAGAAGATCAAGCTGGAATCCACCGCTGGAACCGGCCACTTCTACACCACCACCAAGAACAAGAAGACCACGCCCGAGAAGATGCTGATCAAGAAATTTGATCCCAAGGCTCGCAAGCACGTGGACTACAAGGAAATCAAGCTCAAGTAATCGAGCCGATTCCCAACAAAAAACCCGCTGCGAAAACAGCGGGTTTTTTTATTCCTTCCAGGGCGCCACGGATCCGGCTTTGCCGGTCCGTCAGCGCCGCCCCCTTGAGGGGGTGACGCGCCGCAGGCGCGGCGCAGGGGTGGGCCAATCAGGCGTGGGCGGAACGCAGGCGGATCGAGAAGTCGCGCAGTGCGGCGATGCCACTTTCCTCGGCGCGGCGGCACCAGGCCTGCAGGTCCACGGCGAGCTGTTCGCGCGTGGAGTTCGTGCTCGACCACAGGGCACGCAGTTCTTCGCGCATGGTCACCATCTTGTCGAGCACCGGGTGCTCGGCGCGCACCTGGGCCAACTGCGGCTTGACGTTGGCGGGCACCTTGTCGTCGTCGCGGTGCAACCAGCGGCGCGCGGCCTGCAGCACGGTGGCGTCGCCGCGGCGCTGCTTCAGGGCCTCGAGTTCGTGCTTGCAGGCGGCGCGCATTTCGCGCGCATAACCGGCCATCACTTCGTAGCGGTTGGCGATGATCGCCTCCAGCGTCTTCTCGTCGGCCACCGGGCGCACGGCGCCATAGGCCATCTTCGGCGGCACCTTCTTCACCGAGGCCAGGCCCACGGACTTCAGCATGGTGATGTACATCCAGCCGATGTCGAATTCGTAGGGCTTGACCGACAGCTTGGCCGAGGTCGGGTAGGTGTGGTGGTTGTTGTGCAGCTCTTCGCCGCCAATGAGGATGCCCCAGGGCGACACGTTGGTGCTGCCGTCGGCGGCTTCGAAGTTGCGGTAGCCCCACCAGTGGCCGATGCCGTTGATGATGCCGGCGGCGGTGATGGGAATCCAGGCCATCTGCAGCGCCCAGACCGACAGACCCAGGACCCCGAACAGCGCCACGTTGATGATCAGCATCAGGCTCACGCCCAGGCGCGAGCGGCCGGTGTAGAGGTTCTTTTCAATCCAGTCGTTCGGCGTGTTGTGGCCGTAGCGCTCCATGGTCTCGGCGTTCTTGGCCTCGGCCCGGTAGAGTTCGGCGCCCTCGTAGAAGACCTTCTTGATGCCGAAGATGTGCGGGCTGTGCGGATCACCTTCGTGTTCGCATTTGGCGTGGTGCTTGCGGTGGATGGCCGTCCACTCCTTGGTGACCATGCCGGTGGTCATCCAGAGCCAGAAGCGGAAGAAGTGCGACGCGATCGGGTGCAGATCCAGCGACCGGTGTGCGGAATGGCGGTGCAGGTAGATGGTGACGCTGGCGATCGTGATGTGCGTGAACACCAGGGCCACGATAAGCACCTGCCACCAGGCGGCGCCCGTCAGGCCGCTGGCCAGAAACTGGATCAGGCCATCCCAGACAGCAGAGAAGATTCCGGAATCGGAAGAAAACATGGAGTTCCTAAAAGACCGCCCTGGGTCACGGACATGGAGGGGCGCCAAGCCCATGGGCGGTGTGGGCCAGCGAAGCTTGGATTTTAAGGCCGGGGGTGCAAATCACCAACCCATGGACGGCCAGGGATGAAAACTTAAGCCTTTATTTCAGGCGACTTGAACACAATTCAAACCTTTTTCCGCCAAACGGCAGCGAAAAAGCCGTCTGTTGCGTGCCGATGCGGCCATAAACGCAGCCATTTTCCATTTTCGCCCGCGCACAGGGTGGATGCCCCGGAAACGTGCACCCCCTCCAGCAGGCTGACCACCGGCACCGGTTCGAAGTCCGGGTGGGCCGGTTCGAATGCCGCGCACACGGCCTCGTTTTCGGCCTGGAGCAGGCTGCAGGTCGCGTACACCAGCCGGCCGCCGGGCTTGAGCAGGCGGGCGGCGCTGTGCAGGATGGCCTGCTGCAGATCGGCCTGGGCGGCCACGGTCTGCGGCGTCTGGCGCCATTTCAGGTCCGGGCTGCGCCGCAGGGTGCCCAGGCCTGAGCAGGGCGCGTCGACGAGCACGCGGTCGATCTTGCCGGCCAGGCGTTTGATGCGGTCGTCCCGCTCGTGGGCGATCGCCACTGGGTGCACGTTGGACAGGCCACTGCGCGCCAGCCGGGGCTTGAGCGCGTCGAGCCGGTGGCCGGAGGTGTCGAAGGCGTAGAGCCGGCCGCTGTTGCGCATGGCGGCGCCGATGGCCAGGGTCTTGCCCCCGGCACCGGCGCAGAAATCGACCACCATCTCGCCGCGCTTGGCGTCCAGCAGCAAGGCCAGCAGCTGAGAGCCTTCGTCCTGCACCTCCACCTCGCCCTGCACGAAGGCCGGCAGTTTGGCCAGCGAGGGCTTGCCCTGCAGGCGGATGCCCAGGGGCGAATACGGCGTGGCCGCCCCCGTGAGCCCGGCCTTCTGCAGGCCGGCCAGGGCGGCGTCGCGCTTGGCCTTGAGTACGTTCACCCGCAGGTCCAGGGGCGCGGGCTGGTTCAGGCTGGCGACCAGCGCGTCGAATTCGTCGCCCACCTGCTCGCGCAGGGCGGTGGCCAGCCACTCGGGCAGGTTGTGGCGGTGCGGCGCCATCAGGTCGGCGTCGGTGACGGCGTCGCAATGGTCGAGCCAGCTTTTTTCGGCGTCCGTCAGGGCGCTCTTGACGAAGTCGCGGTCGCCCGGAAAGGCCAGGATCGCCAGCCGGCGCCATTTGGAGCCGCTGCCGGAGCGGGCCAGCCACTCCAGCTTGAGGCGTTCGCGCAGGATGGTGTAGACGGTGTCGGACAGCGTGGCCCGCTCGCGTGGGCCCAGGGAACGGTTTTCACGGAAATGGCGCGCGACGACCGCGTCGGCGGGGTGCTCGAACTTGAAGACCTGCTCGATCAGGCTGGCGCTTTCGTCCAGAAGGGCTTTGGGGTGCATAAGCCGTATTGTCCACCGGGGATAATCAGAGGCTATGTCCGACATCCCGAACCAAGTGCGCCGCCGGCGCACTTTCGCCATCATCTCCCACCCCGACGCGGGCAAGACCACCCTCACCGAGAAGCTGCTGCTGTTCTCGGGCGCGATCAACATCGCGGGCAGCGTGAAGGCGCGCAAGGCCGCGCGCCACGCCACCAGCGACTGGATGGAAATCGAAAAGCAGCGGGGCATCTCGGTCGCTTCGTCGGTGATGCAGATGGAGTACCGCGACTGCGTGATCAACCTGCTGGACACCCCCGGGCACCAAGACTTCTCGGAAGACACCTACCGCGTGCTCACGGCCGTGGACGCGGCGCTGATGGTGATCGACGCCGGCAACGGCGTGGAGCCCCAGACCCGCCGCCTGCTGCAGGTCTGCCGCGCGCGCAACACGCCCATCCTGACCTTCGTCAACAAGATGGACCGCGAGGTGCAGGCCCCGCTGGACCTGATGGACGAGATCGAGCGCGAGCTGGGCATGACGGTCGTGCCCTTCACCTGGCCGGTGGGCATGGGCAAGACCTTCCGGGGCGTGTTCGACCGCCGCACCGACCAGATGCGTGTGTTCGCCGCCGGTGAAGATCGCCGCGGTGGCGACGAGGACGTGCTGGCCGGCCTGGACAACCCCGAGAGCCTGCAGCGCTTCGGCGCCGAGTTCGCGCAGGCGCGCGACGAGCTGGAGCTGGTGGCCGGCGCCTCGCCCGCGTTCGAGGAGGCCAAGTTCCTCGCCGGCCAGCAGACGCCCATGCTGTTCGGCTCGGCGGTGAACAACTTCGGCGTGCGCGAGGTGCTCGACGCCCTGGTCGATCTGGCGCCGCCCCCGGGCGAACGGCCCGCGATCCAGCGCGTGGTGAAACCCGAGGAGACCAAGTTCAGCGGCGTGGTCTTCAAGATCCAGGCCAACATGGACCCGGCGCACCGCGACCGCATCGCTTTCGTGCGCGTGGCCAGCGGCCATTTCGAGCGCGGCATGAAACTCAAGGTGGTGCGCTCGGGCAAGGACCTGCGGCCCAACACCGTGGTGAGCTTCCTTTCACAGCGCCGCGAACTGCTCGACGAAGCCTTTGCCGGCGACATCATCGGCATCCCCAACCACGGCGTGCTGCAACTGGGCGACACCCTCACCGAGGGCGAAAGCCTGCAGTTCACCGGCCTGCCCTTCTTCGCGCCGGAAATCATCCGCAGCGTGGAAGTGGCCGATCCGTTGCGCAGCAAGCAGCTGCGCGCCGGCCTGACCCAGCTCGGCGAAGAGGGTGCCATCCAGGTGTTCCGCCCCGTGGCGGGTTCGGTGCTGCTGCTGGGTGCGGTGGGTCAGCTGCAGTTCGAGGTGGTCGCGCACCGCCTGGAGCACGAGTACGGCGTGAAAGCCCGCATCATGAACAGCCCCTACCAGGTGGCGCGCTGGGTGACCTGCGCACCCGAGGACGGTGGCGAGGTCGAACTCAAGCGCTTCATCGACGCCAACAGCCACCGCGTGGCGCTGGACGCGGTGGACGCGCCCACGCTGCTGGTGGACCACTCGGCCACCCTGCGCGCCGTGGAGGCCAACTGGCCGAAGATCAAGTTCCACGCCATGCGCGAGCACGCGGGGCTGGTGTTCGCCAAGGGCGTCTGATCAGGCGGCGGCCAGCAGCCGCTCCACCGCGCGGGGGTAGATCACATGCTCCTGCGTGAGCACCCGCGCCGCCAGCGCCTCGGGCGTGTCGCCCGGCAGCACCGGCACCACCGCCTGCGCCAGGATCTCGCCGTGGTCGAGCTCGCTGGTCACGCGGTGCACCGTGGCACCCGCGAAGCGGCAACCCATCTCGATCGCGCGCTGGTGCGTCTTGAGCCCCGGAAAGGCGGGCAACAGGCTGGGGTGGATGTTGACCAGCCGACCTTCGTAGTGCTGCACGAAGCCCGGGGTGAGAATGCGCATGAAGCCCGCCAGCACCACCAGCGCGGGGCCGTGGCGGTCGATCTCGGCCATCAGCGCGGCGTCGAAGGCCTCGCGGCTGGCGTAGGCGGTGTGGTCCAGCGCGGCGGTGGCGATGCCCTGTTCCTTCGCCCAGGCCAGGCCCTGGGCGGCGGCCTTGTTGCTCACCACGGCCGCCACGCGCGCGCCGAACCGGGCCTGCCAGCGTTGCGTCCGGGCGGTCTCCACGATGGCGGCCATGTTGGAGCCGCTGCCGGAGATGAGAATCACGATGTTTTTGTTCACGCCAGACATGGCCGGGAAGTGTAATGACCTCAGACCTGCAAACCCCTTCAGCCGGCCGCCCGCGCGGCCACGATTTCCAGCAACGCCCGCTCTCGCCCGCCGAGGCGCGCGTGCTCGGCACCCTCATGGAGAAGGCGCGCACCGTGCCCGACAGCTACCCCATGACGCTCAACGCCCTGGTGACGGGCTGCAACCAGAAGTCCAGCCGCGACCCGGTGATGAACCTGGCCGACGCCCTGGTGCTGGAGGCGCTGGACGAGCTGCGCAGCCTGCACATGGTGATGGAGGGCAGCGGCAGCCGGGTCACCCGCTACGAACACAATTTCGCGCGCGCCGTGGGCGTGCCCGAACAATCCGCCGTGCTGCTGGGCATGTTGATGCTGCGCGGCCCGCAGACCGCCGGTGAGCTGCGCCTGAACACCGAGCGCTGGTACAAGTTCCTGGACATCGCCTCGGTCGACGGCTTCCTGGAGGAACTGCAGGACCGCAGCGCCGAGAAAGGCGGCCCGCTGGTGGTGAAGCTGCCGCGCGCACCCGGCGCCCGGGAGCAGCGCTGGGCCCACCTGCTCTGCGGCCCGGTGGACACCAGCGCCGTCGCGGCGGCGCCGTCCACCCAGGGCAGCGCGGCCACCGAAGACGAACTGATCGCCCTCACCCGCCGGGTGGCCACGCTGGAAAACACCGTGGCCCAGTTGCAGGACCAGCTTCAGAATCTGAACGAGCAGCTCGGCTTGTCGCAGCCCGGACAGCCATAAAACGAACGGTCGTGCGAAACTGGCCGGCGTTGTTCAATTTGCCGGCACACATCCTGTGGCGGCCACCAGGAGACATTCCATGGATTTGGCATTCACGCCCGAAGAACAGGCGTTTCGCGAAGACATCCGGGGCTGGGTCAAGGCCAACCTGCCCGCCGAGATCGCCCACAAAGTGCACAACGCGCTGCGCCTGACGCGCGACGACATGCAGCGCTGGGCCAAGATTCTCGGCAAGAAGGGCTGGCTGGGCTGGGGCTGGCCCAAGGAGTTCGGCGGCCCGGGCTGGACCGCGGTGCAGAAGCACCTGTTCGAGGAAGAATGCGCCCTGGCCGGCGCGCCGCGCGTGGTGCCCTTCGGCCCCGTGATGGTGGCGCCGGTGATCATGGCCTTCGGCAACAAGGAACAGCAGCAGCGTTTCCTGCCCGGCATCGCCAGCGGCGAGGTGTGGTGGAGCCAGGGCTACAGCGAACCCGGCTCGGGCTCGGACCTGGCCTCGGTCAAGACCCGCGCCGAGCGCCAGGGCGACAAGTACATCGTCAATGGCCAGAAGACCTGGACCACGCTGGGCCAGTACGGCGAGTGGATCTTCTGCCTGGTGCGCACCAGCACCGAGGGCAAGCCGCAGACCGGCATCTCCTTCCTGCTGATCGACATGAAGTCTCCCGGCGTCACCGTGCGACCCATCAAGCTGCTGGACGGCGAGAGCGAGGTGAACGAAGTCTGGTTCGACAACGTCGAGGTGCCGGCGGAGAACCTGATCGGCGAGGAGAACAAGGGCTGGACCTACGCCAAGCACCTGCTCAGCCACGAACGCACCAACATCGCCGACGTGAACCGCGCCAAGCGCGAGCTCGAGCGCCTGAAGCGCATCGCCAAGACCGAAGGCGTCTGGGACGACCTGCGCTTCCGCGACCAGATCGCGCTGCTCGAAGTCGACGTGGTGGCGCTGGAGATGCTGGTGCTGCGCGTGCTCTCGGCCGAGAAATCGGGCAAGAACTCGCTCGACATCGCCGGTCTGCTCAAGATCAAGGGCAGCGAGATCCAGCAGCGCTACAGCGAACTCATGATGCTGGCGGCCGGCCCCTACAGCCTGCCCTTCATCGAGGAGGCCATGGAAGCCGGCTGGCAGGGCGACTTCCCCGGCGGCGTCACCGCCAACGCGCCGCTGGCGTCCACCTACTTCAACATGCGCAAGACCACCATCTACGGCGGCAGCAACGAAGTGCAGCGCAACATCGTCGCGCAAACCGTTCTGGGCTGAGGAGAAAAACATGGACTTTGATTTCAGCGACGACCAACAACAACTGCGCGATGCCGTGCGCAAATGGGTCGACAAGGGCTACACCTTCGAGCGCCGCAACGGCATCGTGGCCGCGGGCGGCTTCGACCGCGCCGCCTACGGTGAATTGGCCGAGCTCGGCCTGGCCGGCCTTTACGTGAGCGAGGACGGCGGCGGCCTGGGCATGGGCCCCATCGAAGGCATGGTGGTCATGGAAGAGCTGGGGCGCGGCATCGTGCTCGAACCCCTGGCCCAGACCCTCATCACCTCCGGCGTGCTGGGCGGTTACGCGCCGGCCGACCTCAAGGCCGCGTGGTTGCCGCGCATGGCCTCGGGCGAAGCGCTGGTGGTGCTCGCGCACCAGGAGCGCAAGGCCCGCTACAAGCTCGACGTGTGCGCCACCACCGCCACCCAGGCCGGCAGCGGCTGGACGGTCTCGGGCAGCAAGAACGTGGTGCCCGCCGCCGACCAGGCCGACGCCTTCGTCGTGCCCGCCGTGGCCGGCGGCAAGCTCGCCCTGTTCCTGGTGGAGCGCACCGCCGCTGGTGTGGCCACGCGCGGCTACGGCACGCAGGACGGCGGCCGTGCGGGTGACCTCACGCTCAAGGACGCCCCGGCCCAACTGCTCACCACCGATGGCCTGACCGCGCTGGAACACGCCGTGGACATCGGCATCGCCGCCGCCTGCGCCGAAGCCGTGGGCGTGATGGACAAGACCGTGGCCATCACCGTCGAGTACATGAACACGCGCAAGCAGTTCGGCGTGGCCATCGCCAGCTTCCAGGCGCTGCGCCACCGCGTGGCCGACATGAAGATGCAGCTGGAGCTGGCGCGCTCCATGAGCTACTACGCCAGCCTCAAGCTCAACGCCCCGGCGCCAGAGCGTCGCGCGGCCATGGCGCGGGCCAAGGTGCAGCTGGGCACGGCCATGCGCTTCGTCGGACAACAGGCGGTGCAGCTGCACGGCGGCATCGGCGTGACCGACGAGTACATCGTGAGCCACTACTTCAAGAAGCTCACGCAGCTGGAAATGACCTACGGCGACACCCTGCACCACCTGGGCGAGGTCTCCGCCCGGATGCAGGACACGGCCGGCGTGTTCGCCTGATCCCCCCAGCGGCCCGCATCCAGCGGGCCGCGGTGTTTTTGGCCACCCCTTCAACAGGAGAGACCCGATGCCCACCCGCCGAACCGTTTTCGCCACCGTCGCCAGCAGCCTGTTGCTGGCGGCCTGTGCCAGCGCCCCCCGGGGTGCGGGGCAGCCACCCATCGTGTTCGTGCACGGCAACGGCGACTCCGCCTCGATCTGGCAGACCACCCTGTGGCGCTTCGAGTCCAACGGCTGGCCGCGCGAGCGCCTGCACGCGATCGACCTGCCCTACCCGCTCGCGCGCGACGACGACGGCAAGGCCCAGCCGGGGCGCTCGTCCACGGCCGAGCACATGGCTTTCCTCAAGGCCGAGGTGGACAAGGTCCTGAGGGCCACCGGCGCGCCGCAGGTGGTGCTGGTGGCCAATTCGCGCGGCGGCTACGCGGTGCGCAACTACATCCAGAATGGCGGCGGCGACAAGACCGTGAGCCACGCGGTGCTGGGCGGCACACCCAACCACGGCGTCTGGGCCATCAAGGGATTCCGGGAGGCCAACGAATTCGCTGGCACCGGCCCCTTCCTGAGCGCGCTGAACGCGCCCAAGAACGCCGCCGGCGACGAAGTGGCCGGCCCAGTGAAGTGGATGACCCTGCGATCCGACAACAACGACAAGTTCGCCCAGCCCGACGGCGTGTGGATCGGCGCCCGGGGCACGCCCACCAACGTCGGTTTCGACGGACCCGCGCTCAAGGGTGCCCACAACGTGGTGCTGCCCCGCGTGGACCACCGCGAGACGTCCTTCTCACCCGCGGCGTTCGATGCCATGCACCGCTTCATCACCGGCCAGGCGCCACGCACGCTGGCCATCACGGCCCAGACGCCGGTGGTGCTCAACGGCAAGGTCACCGGCCTGGGCGTGTCGCCCACCGACCCGGCCTCGGGCAACGAGACCAACAACCTGCCCGTGCCGGGCGCGCAGCTCACGGTGTACGCCACCGACCCCGCGACGGGCGAGCGCCGGGGCGCGGCCGTGCACAGCAAGACCGTGGGCGCCGATGGCCTCTGGGGCCCGTTCACCGCCCAGCCTGGCGTGGCCCACGAGTTCGTCATCAGCGCGCCGGGCTACGCCACCACACACATCTACCGCAGCCCCTTCCCGCGTGGCAGCGAACTGATCCACCTGCGCGCCGAGCGCATCGCGGCCGCCGACCGCAGCGCGAAGTCCATCGTCACCTTCACCCGGCCGCGCGGCTACTTCGATGCCGCGCGCGACACGATGTCGTTCGATGGCAAGGCCCTGCCCGGTGTGCCGCCCGCGGGCGCGGGCGTGTCCAGCTCGAAACTGGCCCTCGCCACGGAGGGCGTGCGGCCCATCGCGGCGGAGTTCAACGGCGAGAAGCTCACCGGCCGGACCTGGCCAGCGGGCGAGAACCACCTCGTGGTGCTCGAACTGACGCACTGACCACCCCCACGCTCCACCGCTTCGCGGGTCGCTGCCCCCAAGGGGGCTGGCCCGGCTTGGGGCGGCCCGGCGCCGGACCACGCCCATCCCTAGGCGTGCAGCCGCGAGGTCTTGGGCAGGTGCGACATCAGGAACTCCATCTGGTCCGCCAGAATGCGGCGGTTGCGCAGGATGAAGTCTTCCCACAGGCTGGGCACGTAGGGCGTGTACAGCAGCCCCATGTGGGCCTGTTCGGGCGTGCGGTTGCCCTTGCGGTGGTTGCAGGACTTGCAGGCTGTCACCACGTTCATCCAGGTGTCGCGACCGTTCTGTCCCAGCGGCACGATGTGCTCTCGCGTGCACACCTCGTCGTGGCAGCTCTCGCCGCAGTAGGCGCACACGTTGCGGTCGCGCGCGAACAGCTTGCTGTTGGTCAGCGTGGGCCGCAGGTCGAAGGGGTTGATGCGCGGCACGCCCTGGGTGCCGATGATGGAATTGACCGTGATGATGGACTGGCGCCCGGTCACCGCGTTGTGCCCGCCGTGGAACACCGCGACCTCGGCCCCCATTTCCCAGCGCACCTCATCCGCCGCGTAATGCAACACGGCTTCCTCCAGGCTGATCCACGACTGTGGCAGCCCCTGCGCGGAGAGCTTCAAGACCTTCAAGACGGGCTCCTTCCAACGAACATGTCACCGGGGAGGGGCGGCCCTGGGCAAGCCGCCCTGCGGCCGCGGGCAAGGCCTGCGGGCGCATATCATCGTGTGCCAATATAGCAAGCTTTGAAGAATCGGCCGTGACGGCAGGCCTGGAAGCCATGGCTTTCGCCCTCAAATGCCCTTTCGACCCAGCCTCTGACCACCTCTCACGGCATGAAAATCTATCGCGGCCTGCGCTCCCGCCCCCCCGGCTCCCCGGGCTGCGCATTGACCATCGGCAACTTCGACGGCGTGCACCGGGGCCACCAGGCCATGCTCGCGCTGCTCAACAACGAGGCGCGGCACCGCGGCGTGCCCAGCTGCGTGATGACTTTCGAACCGCACCCGCGCGACTACTTCGCCGCCCTGCACCACAAGCCGGAACTGGCGCCCGCGCGCATCGCCACGTTGCGCGACAAGCTGCAGGAGCTGGACCGCTGCGGCGTGCACGAATGCGTGATCCTGCCGTTCAATGCCCGGCTGGCCAACCAGGCGCCCGAGGCCTTCATCGAGGACACGCTGGTGGGCGCGTTCGGCGTGCAGTACGTGCTGGTGGGCGACGACTTCCGCTTCGGATCCAAACGGGCCGGCGACTACGCCATGCTCGATGCCGCCGGCGGTCGCCTGGGTTTCGACGTGGCGCGCATGCAAAGCTACGAGGTGCACGGCCTGCGTGTGTCCAGCTCCGCCGTGCGCGAGGCCCTGGGCGCCGGCCGCATGGACGACGTGGCCGCCCTGCTGGGCCGGCCCTACAGCATCAGCGGCCACGTGGTGCACGGGCGCAAGCTCGGCCGCCAGCTGGCCGAGAGCAGCCCCGGGCGCGGCGACGGCTTTCGCACCCTCAACCTGCGCTTTTCGCACTGGAAACCGGCGGCCAGCGGCATCTTCGCGGTGCACGTGCATGGCCTGGGCCCACACGCCGATTCGCCCCCCCTGCCGGGCGTGGCCAACCTGGGGGTGAGGCCCTCGCTGGACCCGGACGACGTCAACGGCGGGCGGGTGCTGCTGGAGACCCATTGCCTCGACTGGCCGCCCGCCTTGGCCGCCAGCCTGCCCGACGGAGAGGCCTACGGTAAAATCGTGCGCGTGGAACTGCTGCACAAACTGCATGACGAGCTGAAGTACGACAGCCTCGACGCCCTGACCCAGGGCATCGCACGGGACTGCGACGACGCACGCGCGTTCTTTGCGTCGCTGCACACCCAGACCCATCGGCAGACCACCCGCGACCGAATTTAGACGACCTGTCTGTCCGGTCGCTGCCCTTCGACAGGCTCAGGGCGAACGGTTTCTGTCTCCAGTCCCCTCGCACTCCCCCGGTTCGGGCTGAGCTTGTCGAAGCCACCATGGAATTCCCGTCATGTCCGACACCCCCACCGACTACCGCAGCACCCTCAACCTGCCCGACACCCCCTTCCCCATGCGCGGCGACCTGCCCAAGCGCGAGCCGGGCTGGGTGAACAGCTGGAACCAGGAAGGCCTCTACAAGCGCCTGCGCGACGCCCGCGAAGGCGCGGCGCTGTTCGTGCTGCACGACGGCCCGCCCTACGCCAACGGCCAGATCCACATGGGCCACGCCGTCAACAAGGTGCTCAAGGACATGATCGTCAAAAGCCGCCAGCTGGCCGGCTTCGACGCCCAGTACATCCCCGGCTGGGACTGCCACGGCCTGCCGATCGAGAACGCGATCGAGAAAAAACACGGCCGCAACCTCAGCCGCGACGACATGCAGGCCAAGAGCCGCGCCTATGCCACCGAGCAGATCGGCCTGCAGCGCGAAGACTTCAAGCGCCTGGGCATCCTCGGTGACTGGGAGCGCCCCTACCGCACCATGGACCCGGCCAACGAGGCGGGCGAGATCCGCGCCTTCAAGCGCGTGATCGAGCGCGGTTTCGTCTACCGGGGCCTCAAGCCCGTGTACTGGTGCTTCGACTGCGGCTCCTCGCTGGCCGAGTTCGAGATCGAGTACGCCGACAAGAAGAGCGACACGCTGGACGTGGCCTTCGAAGCCAACGACCCGGCCGCGCTCGCCAAGGCCTTCGGCCTGGCCGCGCTGCCGGCCGGCAAGACCGGCTTCGCCGTCATCTGGACCACCACCGCCTGGACCATCCCGGCCAACCAGGCGCTCAACGCCCACCCGGCCCTGGGCTACGCGCTGGTCGACACGCCGCGCGGCGTGCTGCTGCTGGCCGAGTCGCTGGTCGAGAAATGCCTGGAGCGCTTCCAGCTCGAAGGCCAGGTGATCGCCACCGCCCCCGGCGAGGCCCTGCGCGACCTGAGCTTCCGCCACCCCCTGTACGACGTGGACGCCGGCTACCGCCGCCTCTCGCCGCTGTACCTGGCCGACTACGTGAGCGACAGCGACGGCACCGGCATCGTGCACTCGGCCCCGGCCTACGGCGTGGATGACTTCAACTCCTGCGTGTCGCACGGCCTGGCCTACGACGACATCCTCAACCCGGTGCAGGGCAACGGCACCTACGCGGCCGACTTCCCGCTGTTCGGCGGCCAGCACATCTGGAAGGCCGTGCCGGCCATCCTGGAGGCGCTGAAGAACGCCGGCCGCCTCATGGCGACGCAGCCCATCACCCACAGCTACCCGCACTGCTGGCGCCACAAGACGCCGGTGATCTACCGCGCCGCCGCGCAGTGGTTCATCCGCATGGACGAGGGCGAGGGCGTGTTCACCAAGGACAAGGCGCCGCGCACCCTGCGCCAGACCGCGCTGGACGCGATCGAGCACACCCACTTCTTCCCGGAGAACGGCAAGGCGCGCCTGCACGACATGATCGCCAACCGGCCCGACTGGTGCATCTCGCGCCAGCGCAGCTGGGGCGTGCCCATCCCCTTCTTCCTGCACAAGGACTCGGGTGAGCTGCACCCGCGCACCATGGAGATCCTCGACCAGGCGGCCGACATCGTCGAGAAGGGCGGCATCGAGGCCTGGAGCCGCGTGACGGCCGAGGACATCCTGGGCGCGCAGGACGCGCCGAACTACACCAAGAGCCAGGACATCCTGGAGGTCTGGTTCGACTCCGGCTCGACCTTCCAGCACGTGCTGCGCGGCAGCCACGCCAAGGCCTACGTCAATGGCGCCTTCCACTCGCAAGGCCCCGAGGCCGATCTGTACCTCGAAGGCCACGACCAGCACCGGGGCTGGTTCCATTCCTCGCTGCTGCTGGGCTGCGCCCTGCACGACCGCGCGCCCTACCGCGGCCTGCTCACCCACGGCTTCACCGTGGACAGCCAGGGCCGCAAGATGAGCAAGTCGCTCGGCAACGGCATCGATCCGCAGGAGGTGACCAAGAAGCTGGGCGCCGAGATCATCCGCCTGTGGGTGGCCGCGAGCGACTACTCGGGCGACATCGCCGGCGACGACAAGATCCTCGCCCGCGTGGTCGACGCCTACCGCCGCATCCGCAACACGCTGCGCTTCCTGCTCGCCAACGTGAGCGACTTCGACCCGGCCACCGACGCCGTGCCGCTGGACCAGATGCTGGAGATCGACCGCTACGCGCTCGCGCGCGCGGCGCAGTTCCAGGCCGAGGTGCTGGCGCACTACGACGTGTACGAGTTCCACCCCGTGGTGGCCAAGCTGCAGGTGTACTGTTCGGAAGACCTGGGCGCGTTCTACCTCGACGTGCTCAAGGACCGGCTCTACACCACCGCCCCCAAGAGCCTGGCGCGGCGCAGCGCCCAGACCGCGCTGCACCAGATCACCCACGCCATGCTGCGCTGGATGGCGCCGTTCATGAGCTTCACCGCCGAAGAGGCCTGGCCGGTGCTCGCGGGTGCGCAGAACCAGGGCTCGATCTTCTTCGAGACCTACGCCCAGCTGCCCAACGCCGACGAGGCGCTGCTGGCCAAGTGGACGCGCCTGTGCGAAGTGCGCAACCTGGTGAACAAGGAGATCGAGACCGTGCGCACCGCCGGCCAGGTGGGCTCCTCGCTGCAAGCCAACGTGCGCCTCACCGCCCCGGCCGATGACCATGCCCTGCTGGCCTCGCTGGGCGACGACCTGAGGTTCGCGCTGATCGTCTCGGCCGTGGAACTGCTGGCCGGCGACGAGCTGGCGGTGCAGGTCGTGCCGTCCAGCGCCACCAAGTGCGAGCGCTGCTGGCACTACCGCGACGACGTGGGCACGGACGCCGCCCACCCCACGCTGTGCGGCCGCTGCACCAGCAACCTGTTCGGCGCGGGCGAGCCGCGCACGGTGGCCTGATGCCGAACAACAGCCCCAACAGCCACCTCTGGCCCTGGCTCGGCCTGGCGGCCGCCCTGCTGGTGGCCGACCAGCTCACCAAGCAGTGGATCCTGGCGGTGTACCAGCTGGGCGACAGCACGCACGTCACCAGCTTCTTCAACCTCGTGCGCGTGCACAACACGGGCGCGGCGTTTTCGTTCCTGGCAGGCGCCGGGGGCTGGCAGCGCTGGTTCTTCACCGCCGTGGGCGTGGGCGCGGCGGTCTTCATCGTCTGGATGCTGCGCTCGCACCCGGGCCAGAAGCTGTTCGCGTTCGCGCTGTCGTGCATCCTGGGCGGCGCCCTGGGCAACGTGATCGACCGCCTGTGGCACGGCTACGTGGTGGACTTTCTCGACTTCCACTGGTCCTTCCTGGCCGGCCTGTTCCCGGGCGGGCATTTCCCCTCGTTCAACCTCGCGGACATCGCGATTTCGGTCGGCGCCGCGGCCCTGATCCTGGACGAGATCCTGCGCGTGCGCCGCCGCCGCTGACCCCCCGCGCGGCCCCGCGAGTCCGCACCGCCCACGGGGCTTCGCCCCGGGGCGTATAGTTTTGAGGTTCATGAAACATCTGCTGGACCTTCTCGCGGCCATTGCCTTGCTGGTTTGGGGCACCCACCTGGTGCGGGCCGGCGTGCTGCGCGTCTTCGGCAGCAACCTGCGGCAGTTCCTCGCCGCGAGCATGGGCAACCGCTTCACCGCCGCCCTCTCCGGCCTGGGCGTGACCGCCCTGGTGCAATCCAGCACCGCCACCGCGCTGATCACCGCCTCCTTCGTGGGCCGCGGCCTGATCGCGCTGCCCGCCGCCCTGGCGGTGATGTTGGGCGCCGACATCGGCACCAGCCTGATGGCGGTGGTGTTCTCCTTCGACCTGTCCTGGCTCTCGCCGCTGTTCATCTTCCTGGGCGTCACGCTGTTCATCTCGCGCCAAGGCACGCCGGTGGGCGACTTCGGCCGCGTGCTGATCGGCCTGGGCCTGATGCTGCTGGCCCTGCGGCTCATTTCGGCCGCCACCAGCGTGCTGACGCAGAACCCCGCCGTGCAGCTGATGCTGGAATCGCTCACCAGCGACCTGCTGCTGGAGATCCTGCTGGGCGCCGCGCTGGCCGTGGTGGCCTACTCCAGCCTCGCGGTGGTGCTGCTGGCGTCCTCCCTGGCGCTGCAGGTGGTCGGGCTGGACGTGGCCCTGGGCATCGTGCTCGGCGCCAACCTGGGCAGCGGGCTGCTGGCCGTGATCACCACCGCCAAGTCCGGCATCAGCACCCGCCAGGTGCCACTGGGCAACCTGCTGTTCAAGGTGCTGGGCGTGGCCATCGCGATCTGGCTCATTCCCCTGTGGCTGCAGGTCATGCAGCCGCTGGTGCAGGACCCGGCCACGCTCACCGTGCTGTTCCACCTGAGCTTCAACCTGATGGTCGGCGCGGTCTTCATCGGCCTGACCAAGCCGGTCGCCCGCATGGTCAACCGCCTGCTGCCGCTGAAGAAGGACAAGAGCCCGCTGGACCGGCCCAACCACCTCGACCCCTCGGCCCTGGCCACGCCCTCGCTGGCCATCTCCTGCGCCGCGCGCGAGGCCATGCACCAGGCCGACGTGGTCGAGACCATGCTGCGCGGCGTGGTCACCGTGATCCGCAACAACGACGCCAAGCTCTCGCAGGACCTGCGCAAGCTCGACGACACCGTCGACAACCTCTACTCCTCGATCAAGTACTACCTCACCAAGATCTCGCGCCAGCAGCTCAGCGAGGCCGAGAGCCGGCGCTGGACCGACATCATCAGCTTCACCATCAACATGGAGCAGATCGGTGACACCGTCGAGCGCGTGCTGCTGGACATCGAGGACAAGAAGATCCGCAAGGGCCGCAGCTTCTCCGAGGCCGGCATGGCCGAGATCACCGAACTGCACGCGCGCCTGCTCGACAACCTGCGCCTGGGCATGAGCGTGTTCCTCAACGGCAACGTGCGCGACGCGCAGAAGCTGGTGGAAGAGAAGGTGCGCTTTCGCGACATGGAGCGCGAGTACGCCGCCACCCACCTGGACCGGCTCTCCGGCATGACCCCGCAGAGCATGGACACCAGCTCGCTGCACCTGGACCTGATCAGCGACTTGAAACGCATCAACTCGCACATCTGCTCGATCGCCTACCCCATCCTGGACAGCGCCGGCGTGCTGGCCCCCAGCCGCCTGCGCGAACCCACCCCGCCGTCGCACGCCAGCCGGCTCTGAGCATCCGCACGGGTGCAAGCCTGGGAGGGCTGTGCTACGCTGGCTCTCCGTTTTTGCGCCCGACACAGGAGACAACATGCCCGGACTGCTGCCCCACATCGACCCCGACGGTCTGCTCGAGTTCTCGGTCGTCTACACCGATCGCGCGCTCAACCACATGTCCAAGCGCTTCCAGGGCGTGATGACCGACATCTCGGCCATGCTCAAGCGCGTCTACGGCGCGCACTCGGCCGTGCTGGTGCCCGGCAGCGGCACCTTCGGCATGGAATCGGTGGCGCGCCAGTTCGCGCACGGCAAGCATGTGCTGGTGATCCGCAACGGCTGGTTCAGCTACCGCTGGACGCAGATCTTCGACATGGGCGGCATCCCCGCCAGCCACACCGTGATGAAGGCACGGCGCACCGGCGACGGCGCGCAGGCCCCCTGGGCGCCCGCGCCGATCGACGAGGTGGTGGCCACCATCGCGCGCGAA
Source organism: Hydrogenophaga sp. FW305-3-2-15-A-LB1 (assembly GCF_058787875.1). NCBI lineage: Bacteria > Pseudomonadati > Pseudomonadota > Betaproteobacteria > Burkholderiales > Comamonadaceae > Hydrogenophaga > Hydrogenophaga sp. FW305-3-2-15-A-LB1. The sequence goes on from NZ_JBYTAE010000020.1 coordinate 55,553, forward strand.
AAACCTGCCCTGGTGTTCGCCCCGCACGTGGAAACCGCGGCCGGCATGATCCTGCCCGACGACTACCTCGAGGCCGTGGCCGATGCGGTGCACGCCGTGGGTGGCCTGTTCGTGCTCGACTGCATTGCTTCCGGCGCGATGTGGGTGGACATGAAAGCCACCGGCGTCGACCTCCTCATCTCGGCCCCGCAGAAGGGCTGGAGCAGCTCGCCCTGCTGCGCCATGGTGATGCTCAGCGAACGCGCCCGCAGCGCCATCGACGCCACGCAGAGCACCACCTTCGCGATGGACCTCAAGAAGTGGCTGCAGATCATGGAGACCTACGAAGGCGGCGGCCACGCGTACCACACCACCCTGCCCACCGACGCGCTCACCCGCCTGCGCGAGACCATGAAGGAAACCGAGGCCTACGGCTTCGAGCGCGTGCGGCAGGAGCAGGTGGCGCTGGGCGCGCAGGTGCGCGCGCTGCTGGTGCGCCACGGCTTCCCCAGCGTGGCCGCGGCCGGCTTCCAGGCGCCGGGCGTGGTGGTGAGCCACACCACCGACCCCGACATCCAGTCGAGCAAGAAATTCCTCGCGCAAGGCCTGCAGACCGCGGCCGGCGTGCCGCTGCAGTGCGACGAAGGCCCGGACTTCAAGACCTTCCGCATCGGCCTGTTCGGCCTGGACAAATGGCACGACGTGCCGGCCACGCTCCAGCACCTGGAACGGGCCCTGGCCGAGGTCTCGCCCAAGGTGGCGCAACCGTCCTGACGAGAAAAGCGGCCCAGGCCGCTTTTTTTACGGCAGCAGCACCGTGCAGCCGGTGGTGGCGCGCGCCTCCAGGCTCTTGTGCGCGGCCTGCACATCGGTCAACGCGAAGCGCTGGTCGATGCGCACCTTCACCTTGCCGCCCTCCACCACCGCGAACAGATCGTCGGCCATGGCCTGGGTGCGCTCGCGGCTGGTGATGTGGGCGAACAGGGTCTGGCGCGTCACGTAGAGCGAGCCCTTGGCCGCCAGGATGCCGGGCGCGAACGGCGGCACCGGGCCCGAGGCGTTGCCGAAGCTCACCATCAGGCCGAAGGGGCGCAGGCAGTCCAGCGATTTTTCAAAGGTGTCCTTGCCCACCGAGTCGTAGACCACCTTCACGCCCTGGCCGTTGGTGATGTCCTTGACGCGCGCCGCGAAATCCTCGGTGCGGTAGTTGATGGCGTGGGTCGCGCCGTGCGCCAGGGCCAGCGCGCACTTCTCGTCGGACCCCGCGGTGCCGATCAGCTGCAGGCCGAGCGACTTCGCCCACTGGCTCGCGATCAGGCCCACGCCCCCGGCGGCGGCATGGAACAGCACGAAATCACCCGCCTCCAGCCCCTCGACGGGGCGGCAGCGCTTGAGCAGGTACTGCGCGGTCAGGCCCTTGAGCATCATGGCCGCGCCGGTCTCGAAGTCGATCGCATCGGGCAGCCGGCAGACGTTCATGGCCGGCATCACGCGCACATCGCTGTAGCTGCCGGGCGGGTTGGCGGCATAGGCCGCGCGGTCCCCCGCTTTCAGGTGCGTCACGCCCTCGCCCACCGCCTCGACCACGCCCGCGCCTTCCATGCCCAGCGCCAGCGGCAGGGGGAAGGGGTACAGGCCGGTGCGCTGGTACACGTCGATGAAGTTCAGGCCGATGGCGTGGTGCCGGATGCGCACCTGGCCCGGCCCGGGCTCGCCCACGCTCACGGTGTCGATCACCAGTTGTTCGGGGCCGCCCACGGCATGGATGCGCACGGCGCGGCTGGTCTGTTCGCTCATCTCGGTTCTCCTCGGGGTTCGAAAGCGGCCATGCTGCCACGAAACGCCCGCCCTGCCGATGCCGCTTCGCATCACCCCCAGGCCCTCGCCGGTCATGGGCTCGCGGGTACAGTGCGGGCCATGTCCCAGAACGCCAGTGCCCGCCTCAGCCCCACCACCCTTCTGCTGCTCGTCATTCCGCCCCTGATGTGGGCGGGCAATGCGGTGGTGGGCCGCATGATGCAGGGCGTGGTGCCGCCGGTCACGCTGAACTTCCTGCGCTGGACCCTGGCCTTCCTGCTGTTGCTGCCGTTCGCCGGCCAGGTGCTGCGCCCCGGCCCCGACGGCCTGTGGCCGCACTGGCGGCGCTTCGCCCTGCTGGGCCTGCTGGGCGTGGGCTGCTACAACGCCTTCCAGTACGTGGCCCTGAAGACCTCCACCCCGATGAACGTGACGCTCGTCGCGGCCAGCATGCCGGTGTGGATGCTGCTGCTGGGCCGGATCTTCTATGGCGTGGCCATCTCCCGGCGCGCGGCGCTGGGTGCCCTGCTCTCGCTGTCCGGCGTGGCGGTGGTGCTCTCGCACGGCAACCTCGACCACCTGCTGGCGGTGAAGCTGGTGCCGGGCGACGGCTGGATGCTGCTGGCCTCATTGCTCTGGGCCTGGTACAGCTGGCTGCTGGTGCGCCCCAAGCCCGGCACGGAGCCTGCCCACATCAAGGCCGACTGGGCCGCCTTCCTGCTCGCGCAGATCGTCATGGGCGTGCTGTGGTCGGGCCTGTTCGCCGCGGGCGAGTGGCTCACGCTGCCCCCGCTGGCCGAAGGGCAGCACCCCATCCAGTGGGGCTGGCCGCTGGCCGCCGCGCTGGTGTACGTGGCCGTGGGCCCTTCGCTGGTGGCCTACCGCTGCTGGGGCGCGGGCGTGGCGCGCGTAGGCCCGGCCCTGGCCGCGTTCTTCAACAACCTCACGCCGCTGTTCGCCGCCCTGCTCTCGGCCACCCTGCTGGGCGAGCCGCCCCGGCTCTACCACGCGCTCGGTTTCGTGCTGATCGTGGGCGGCATCCTGGTCTCGTCGAGAAAGTGATCAGGCGAGTCTGAACGCCGCCACCGCCTGCACCAGCTGATCGGCCTGCGACTTCAGGCTCTGCGCCGCCGCGGCGCTTTCCTCCACCAGCGCGGCGTTCTGCTGCGTGGCCTGGTCCATCTGCGTCACCGCCTCGCCGACCTGCGACACGCCGTCGCTCTGCTCGCGGCTGGCCGCGCTGATCTCGCCCACGATGTCGGTCACGCGGCGGATCGAACCCACCACCTCGCTCATGGTGCTGCCGGCCTGGTCCACCAGCGCCGTGCCCTGCTCCACGCGGTCCACGCTCACTTCGATCAGGCCCTTGATCTCCTTGGCCGCGGCGGCGCTGCGCTGCGCCAGGCTGCGCACCTCGGCCGCCACCACCGCGAAGCCCCGGCCCTGCTCGCCCGCACGCGCGGCCTCCACCGCGGCGTTGAGCGCGAGGATGTTGGTCTGGAAGGCGATGCCGTCGATCACGCTGATAATGTCGGCGATCTGGCGCGAGCTGTCGTTGATGCCCTTCATCATGTCGACCACCCGGCTCACGGCGTCACCGCCCTGCGTGGCCACTTCGGAGGCGCTGATCGCCAGCCGGTTGGCCTGCTGCGCGTTCTCGGCGTTGAGCTTCACGGTAGAGCTCAGCTCTTCCATCGAGGCGGCGGTTTCCTCCAGCGCCGAGGCCTGCTGCTCGGTGCGCGCCGACAGGTCGTGGTTGCCCTGGGCGATCTGCGAGCTGGCCGCGGCCACGCCCTCGGCGTTGCCGCGCACGCTGCCCACCACGCGGGTGAGCTCGGCCTGCATGGTCGACATGGCCCGGAGCAACTGGCCCATCTCGTCGCCACCACCCGATGGCACGGCCTGGCTCAGGTCGCCGGCGGCCACGCGGGCCGCCACCGTGCGGGCCAGCTCGGCCGGGCGCGTGATCGAGCGGCCGATGACGATCGCGAAGGCCACGCCCGCGCCCAGCAGCGCCGCGATGGTGCCCAGCACCCAGCCCAGTTCGCCGCGCTGTTCGGTGTAACGACTTTCGATCTCCACACCCAGTTCCTTCGTCGCGCGGTCGCTCAGGCCGTACATGCCGTCGATCGCGGTGGTCGTGGCCTTGAAGTAGTCGGCCGAGGCGTACTGCAGCACCGGCGCCTCGACGATCTGCTCGCGCGCCAGCTTGAGCGCGCCTTCGAATTCGCTGCGCGCCTGCGCATGCGAGGCGGCCAGGCGGGTCTTGAGCGTGGGGTCGTGTTCGAACGCCTTCTCCAGGCTGATGTCGAGCTCGCGCACACCGACGCGCGCGCGCTCGACCAGGCTGGCGATCTGCGCCTTCTCTTCCGGCGTGGCCGACTGGCGCACCAGCAGCGCGGACCCACGCGCCCGCGCCTGGCCCAGCATCTCGGTCAGGCGCGGCATCTGCTGCAGCGTGCCGATGATCAGGAAGTAGGTGGACTTGTCCGGGTCGGAGGTCAGGCCGAAGTGGTCCGACACGCGGTCGTTGAGTTCGATCAGGCCCGCGATCATCGCGGTGTGGCGCGCGAAGCTCTCCGGCCCCGTGACACCGCGCGCGGCCACCGCCTGCGACAGCGACTGCCACTGCTCCACGATGCCCCGCCAGTCGCGGCGGATGCGCGCGTCGTCCACGTCGCTGGCCAGCAGCGCCTCGAAGCGCTGCACCGCCTGCTGCACCTCGGCCGCGCGGGTCTGGCGCTGGGGCTCGGCATCGGCCTTGCCGCCCAGCACGGTGGCCGTCATGCCGCGGTGGATCTGCGCCAGGCGCACCACCTCCAGCAGCGAGCGCGAAGGCGCCAGGCCCTGGCGCTCGGCCTCGATGGCGGCGAGTCCACCCAGCGCGTCGCGCACATAGGCCGTCAGGGGGACGGCCACCAGCAAGGCGGCGATGAGTCCGAGCAGGACGAGCTTGTGGACCAGGCGCAGGTTTCGGATCAGGGACGGCATGAGGGGCGATCGAGGAGGGTTGAACGTGGTCCAACTATCGACGGGCACCCCCACAAGTTGAGGCATCAACGCACGACTTTTCCGCGGCGGTTTTCATTCGGAAAAACCGCATGGAAGTGGTGCGGAAAATGCGCCTCGGCGGTGCGTTTTCACCGCTTTTCGACCCCCCGCACAAGCCTGGTGCAGGGGTGCCGCGCGGCCTCAGAACGTGCCTGGGTAGGCGCCGCCGTCGGCCAGCACGTTCTGGCCCGTCATGTAGCCCGCGTGCACGCTGCACAGGAAGGCGCAGATCGCGCCGAACTCCTGCGGGTGGCCAAAGCGCTTGGCCGGGATGGTGCTGCGGCGCGCGTCCATCACGGCGTCCAGCGGCTGGCCCGCCTTGCTGGCGGCACCGGCCATGGTGGTCTTGAGCCGGTCGGTCTCGAACGCGCCCGGCAGCAGGTTGTTGATGGTCACGCCCTGCGCGGCCAGCGGGCTGCGCGCGGCACCGGCCACGAAACCCGTGAGGCCGCTGCGCGCGCCGTTGGACAGGCCCAGGATGCCGATCGGGGCCTTCACCGCGCCCGAGGTGATGTTGACGATGCGGCCGAAGCCACGCTGCGCCATGCCGTCCACCACGGCCTTGATGAGTTCGATCGGCGTGAGCATGTTGGCGTCCAGCGCCTGGATCCAGTCGTCGCGCTCCCACGAGCGGAAATCGCCCGGCGGCGGACCGCCCGCGTTGTTGACCAGGATGTCGAAGGCCTTGCCCGGCCCGCCCGCCACCGACAGCGCGGCCGCGCGGCCTTCGGTCGTGGTGATGTCGGCCGCCACGCCCAGCACGTTGACGCCGGGTGCCGCAGCGCGCAGCGCGCTCACCGCCGCGTCGAGGTCGGCCGCGCCGCGCGCGACCAGCACCACGTTGACGCCCTCGGCCACGAGCGCCTGCGCGCAGCCCAGGCCCAGGCCCTTGCTCGCGCCGCACACCAGCGCCCATTTGCCCTTGATGCCCAAATCCATGTGAATCTCCAGAGGTTATTTTTTCGGCGCCGAGCCGAAGCGCGTCACCAGGAAGACACCGCCGAGCACCAGCACCGTGCCCGCGACGATCCAGCGGTTGAAAGGTTCGTCGAGGATCAGCACGCCCATCACGATGGTGGACATGGGGCCGATCATCCCGGTCTGCGCCGACAGGCCGGCACCGATGCGCTCGATCGCCATCATCACCATCACCACCGGCGCGAAGGTGCACAGCGTGGCGTTGAGCAGCGAGAGCCAGATCACCTCGGGTGCCACGGCGGCCGCGCTCATCGGCCGCAGCAGCACGAACTGCAGCAGGCACAGCACGCAGGCCACGCTGGTGGCCAGGCCCACCAGGCGCATCGAGCCCAGCCGCTTGACGAGTTCGCCGCTGTACACGAGGTAGATGGCGTAGCTCACGGCGCTGCCGAACACCAGCACCGTGCCCAGCACCGCATCCGGCCCCTGAAAGCCGGCCTCGTGGCCGAACACCAGCATCACGCCGGCATAGCTCACGGCCATGGCGATGGCCTGCAGGCCGGTGACGCGCCGCTTGTAGACCACCCAGCCCAGCAACAGCACCAGCGTGGGGTTGAGGTACAGGATCAGGCGCTCCAGGCTCGCGCTGATGTACTGCAGGCCCCAGAAGTCCAGGAAACTCGCGAGGTAATAACCGGTGAAGCCCAGGCCGAGCACGCCCAGCCAGTCGCGCCGCGTGAGCGGGGCCGGTTTCTCGCCGCCGGGCCGGTGGCTGGCCCACCAGGCCAGCGCCAGGAACAGCGGCAGCGCGAACAGCATGCGGTACATGATGAGCGTGACCGCATCGACCCCATGGCGGTAGGCCAGCTTGACGATGATGGCCTTGCCGCTGAAGGCGATGGAGCCCGCGCTGGCCAGCAGCAGGCCGGTGGCGAGGTGGGGCGAGGGGTGGGAAGCGGAAGGCGCGGCGGGCATCCGGCCGATTATCCGGGCGCGGCGAAGGGCCCGCGGCGCGCGGGGCTTCGTCTTTGGCGATGGCAGGCTGCGTCAGTCCGGCGCGCGCCGGCGCGGCTGCAGCACCACGACCAGCAGCAACAGGATGGCCACCATCAGCAGCAGGGCCGAGACCGGCCGCTCCAGGAACACGAACCAGTCGCCGCGCGAGAGCCGCAGCGTGCGGCGCAGTTGCTCTTCCAAGCCCGGGGCGAGCACGAAGCCCAGCAACAGCGCCACGCCCTCGCAGCCCAGGCGCTGCAGCACGAAGCCCAGCAGGCCCAGCCCGATGACCAGCCACACGCCCCAGCCGTGCGGGCCGAGCGCCAGCGCGCCCAGGCCGGCGGCCACCAGCAGGCCGGCCAGCAGCGCGCGGCGCGGCACGCGCAGCACGCCCAGCAGCACAGGCGCCCACCAGCGCGCCAGCGGCAGGTTGAGCAGCAGCAACAGCAGGTTGCCCACCCACATGGACACCAGCAGGCCCCAGAACAGCGAGGGCTGCACGCCCATGACCGAGGGTCCGGGCTCGATGGCGTGCAGGCCGAGCGCGCCCAGCAGCAGCGCCATCACGGTGTTGGGCGGCAGGCCCAGGGCCAGCATGGGCAGGTAGGCGGTCTGCGCGCCCGCGTTGTTGGCGGCCTCGGGCGCGGCCACGCCGCGCAGGTTGCCCTGGCCCAGCGGCGGCGTGCGGTGGCGCGAGACCACGACCTCCAGCCGGTACGCCGCCAGCGAGGACAGCAGCGCACCGCCGCCCGGCACCACGCCGAGCACCGCACCCAGGCCGGTGCCGCGCAGCAGGGCCGGCAGCGCGTCCTTGAGTTCCTCGCGCGTGGGCCGCGTCGCCATGCCCGAGACCACCGGTGTGCCCGGGGGCGTTTCGCGCACAGGCGCCGCAGGCGCCAGGGCGGAGAGGCCCGCCAGTTCGGCCGCCACCGGCGCGACCACGAAAAAGCCCAGCGCCAGCGCGATGAAGCCCACGCCTTCGGTCAGACCGTGGTGGCGCCCCATCCAGGGCTCCAGGCCTTCGGGCACGAAGCGCGCGGTGCCGGTGTGCACGTCCCAGCCCATCAGGCCGAGCAACAGGCCCAGCACCGTCATGGCCAGCGCCTTGAGGAACGAGCCCGAGGCCAGCACCGTCGCGCCCACCAGCCCGACGACCAGCAGCAGGAACCGCTCGGCCGCGCCGAACTGCAGGCCCAGTGACACCACCGCCGGCGCGAGCAGGACCACCAGCGCGATGGCCAGGCAACCGGCGGCGAACGAACTGATCGTCGCCATGGACAGCGCCACGCCCGCCCGGCCCTGCAAGGCCATCGGATGCCCGTCGTGGCTGGTCATCACCGACGAGGCCTCGCCAGGCTGGTCGAGCACGATGGCCGGCAGCGAACCGCCGTACTGCGCGCCGTAGTAGACGCCTGCCAGCACCAGGAGCGCGGGCAGCGAGGGCAGGCCCAGCGTGGCCGGCAACAGCAGCGCGATGGCGGCCACCGGCCCCAGGCCCGGCAGCACGCCGAACACGCTGCCCACCAGCACACCGAGCGCGATCAGGCCCAGCGCCTGCCAGCCCCACACCGCGGCCAGGCCCTGCGCCAGCGAATCCCACCAGGAAAAGTCCACCATGCCCGTGCGTCCCTGCGGTATTCAGCGCAAGGCGCGCGTGGGCCACAGCGGCAGATCCAGCCCCAGGGGGCCGATCCACAGCGCACACACCACCGCCGCCAGCGCGACGGCCCACAGCCACACGCGCCCGCTGGCGCCACCGGGCTCACCCGGCACCACCGCCAGCACCAGACCCGACACCCCCGCCGCCAGACCCAGCGTGGGCCAGCCAGTGAACCAGGCCCCGATCCAGGGCCACTGCGCCGGCCCGCTGCACAAGGCCAGCCACAAGAGACCACCGAGCAGGCGCAGCAAGGGGCCCCAGCCCCAGTGCCGCACGCGCCCGCCGCCCAGGGCCTCGAAGGTCAGCGCCTTGAACAGGATGAGCAGGCCCAGCAGCCCCAGCACGAGGCCCAGCAGCAGGGGCACATACCCCGGGCCCATCTGCGCCGCCGAGCCCAGCGCATGGCGCGAGGCGGCCCAGCCGAAACCCACGCCCAGGGCCAGGAACAGCAGCCCGGCCAGAAAGTCCTGCAGGTTCTTGATCATGCGTCGTGGTGACCGCGCGGACGGCTCACTGCACGGGCGGCGTGCAGGCCAGCACCTCGTCCATGGTGGTCAGGCCCTCGGCCACGCGCGCCGCGCCCGCCAGGCGCAGCGGCCGCATGCCATCCTGCACGGCCTGCCGGCGCAGCGCGTCGAGCACGGGCTCGCGGCTGACCTTGTCCTTGAAGGCCTCGGTGACCACCAGCAGTTCGTACAGGCCCATGCGGCCTCGGAAGCCGGTCATGCGGCAGTCCACGCAGCCCACCGGCTGGTAGGGCCGGTAGCTGCCGCTGACCTGCCAGGGCTTGACCAGCTCGGTCAGCGTCGCCCGCGAGGCCGCGGTCTCGTCCTGGTCCTGTGGCTTGCGGCAGGCCGGGCACATCGTGCGCACCAGGCGCTGGGCGAGCACGCCCAGCACGGTCGCGTTGATCAGGTAGGGCGGAATGCCCAGCTCCATCAGCCGCATGATGGCCGAGGGCGCGTCGTTGGTGTGCAGCGTGGTGAACACCAAGTGGCCGGTGAGCGCGGCCTGCACCGCCATCTCGGCGGTGGCCAGGTCGCGCACCTCGCCGACCATGATGATGTCCGGGTCCTGCCGCATCAGCGAGCGCAGGCCCTGCGCGAAATCGAGGTCCAGGTGAGGTTGCACCTGGGTCTGGTTGAAAGCCGGCTCGATCATCTCGATCGGGTCTTCCACCGTGCTCACGTTGACCTCTTCCGTGGCCAGGCGCTTGAGCGTGGCGTACAGCGTGGTGGTCTTGCCCGAGCCGGTGGGGCCGGTCACCAGCACGATGCCGTGCGGTTGCCGGGTCAGGCTTTCCCAGCGCTGGGCGTCGTGCGCGGCGAAGCCCAGGGCGCTGAGGTCCTTCACGGTCGACTCGGGGTCGAAGATGCGCATGACCAGCTTTTCGCCGAACGCGGTGGGCAGGGTGGACAGGCGCATTTCCACCTCGTCGCCGCGCGCGCCGCCCACGCCCGGGCGCAGGGTCTTGATGCGGCCGTCCTGTGGGCGGCGCCGCTCGACCACGTCCATGCGGCCCAGCAGCTTGATGCGCGCGGTCATCGCGTTCATCACGCCGATGGGCATCTGGTAGACGGGGTGCAGCACGCCGTCGATGCGGAAGCGGATCACACCCTGCTCGCGCCGGGGTTCGAGGTGGATGTCGCTGGCGCGCTGGTCGAAGGCGTATTGCCAGAGCCAGTCCACCACCTGCACCACGCCCTGGTCGTTGGCGTCGAGCTGCTTGTTCGCCTTGCCCAGCTCCACCAGCTGTTCGAAGCTGCCGAAGCCGCCCGGCGCGCCGCTCTTGTTGGCCGCGCGCACCGACTTGGCCAGCGCGAAGAACTCCCCGGTGAAGCTCTTGATGGACTGCGGGCTGGAGAGCACCAGGCGCACGCTGCGCCGGGTCTGGCGCTCCACCTCGGGCACCCAGTCGCGGATGAAGGGCTCGGCCGTGGCCACCACCACCTCGCTCGGGCTCACCAGCACCGGCAGCACCTTGTGGCGTTCGGCGTAGGCGGCGCTCATCACGTCGGCCACCTTGCCCACATCCACCTTCAGCGGGTCGATGCGCATGTACTCCAGGCCGCTGCGTTGGGCCAGCCATTGCGTGAGCATCTCCACGTCGAGCACGTGCTGGTCGGCCTTGCGCGACATGCCCACCACCGCCAGGCGCTGCAGCGGGTGCTGCGAGCTGTGCGCCGAGGCGCAGCGCGTGGTGGTGCGCTCGGCCTCCTCGGCGGAGATGATGCCGTCCTCGCGCAGCCAGCCCACGAGGCTGCGCCAGTCGAGCGGGCCATCGAATGTCTTCTGTTGCTGCAGCGGTGGCGTCGGCGAGGTCTTCATGCGTCGATCAGGATACCGGTTTGAACAGGCGCAGCCACTTCACAGCGGGTAAACCCCAGCGCGCCTGCACCGCCTCCGCGCGCGCCAGCAGGGCCATGCGGGTGGGCCGCTCGGCGGTGCGTTGGGCCAGCACCACGGTGTTGCCTTCGCGCGTGGGCTTGAAGGCCCAGACCGCGTCGGTGCCGAAGGCGGCGCAGATGCTTTGCAGCGAGCGCTCGTAGCTCGCGTCGCGGCCGAAGAGGTTGACGGTGAGGCAGCCGTCGTCGGTGAGCGCGGCGCGGCAATCGGCGTAGAAGTCGGGGCTGTCGAGCACGGGGGCGGCGGCTTCGTGGTCGTAGAGGTCCACCTGCAGCGCGTCGTAGGCGCCGACGTGGTCGGCGCGGCGGATCTCTTCACCGGCGTCGGCGAGCAGCACGCGCAGGCGCGGCCCGTCGGCGGGCAGTTTGAACCACTGCCGGCACACCGCGACCACCTGCGGGTTGATCTCGATCGCGGTGGTGTCCATGCGCAGTTTCTTGAAGCAGAACTTGGTGAGTGCGGCGGAGCCCAGGCCCAGCTGCAGTGCGCGGCGTTTGGGCACCGAGTCCGGATCGACGAAGAGCAGCCAGGCCATCATGCGCTGGACGTAGTCGAGTTCGATGTCGAACGGCGACTCCAGCAGCATCGAGCCCTGGATCCATTCGGTGCCCAGGTGCAGGAAGCGCACTTCGCTGTCTTCGGAGATGGTCACGTCCGGCAGGGTCTGGACCGCGCGCCGTGCGCGCGCGGCGGCATTGGCGCCGGCCTTCATGCCTTGCCCTCGCTGTCACGCGGGGAATGTTCGGAGGGGTGGGGGGAGTGCTGCATCTGGGTGTCTGGCCTTGGGAGGACGATTATGAACACAGTGTCGGGTTGGGTTTTTCTCCGGCGGCGCCCTGCGGTTCACCGGGGGTGGCCGACTCCGCTCATGTCCCCCGGGGCGGCTTCGCCGCCCCTCCTCCTTTACTTCGCTGCGTCGGCCACCCC
>NZ_JBYTAE010000021.1:0-19139 GCF_058787875.1 Hydrogenophaga sp. FW305-3-2-15-A-LB1
GGTGGGTAAGGGGTGTTTGGGCTCCGGCCGCTCGCGGGTGGCTGCCCGGGTTCGCCTTCACCGCTTCGTCAACACCTTGGTTGGCACGCTCGCTCTGTGGCAACCGCGAATGGGGCCTGCGCCCAAACACCCCTTACCCACCCACCTACAAGCAAAGTCGGCGCGCGCCCCTTTGCATGCCAGCGCTTGTTCGCAGGACAGTGGCGGTGCCCGCAGGCGCAGGCCCCATTCACGGTTGCCCCAGAGCGTGCGTGCGAGGGTGGTGTTGACGAAGTGATCTGTGTGCGCCCGCGCAGACACCCGTGAGCGGCCGGAGGCCTGCGGGCACCGCCACTGGCCTGACGCGAGGTCCCCGCCGGAAACACCCCGAACGAAGAAGCTCAGGGAAACCGCCGCACCAACTCAAAGCCGACGTACAGGGACCGCCCACCCCCAGGCTCGAAGAACCGGTTGTTCCCCTCATTCACGATCACCGACCCCGCATAAGAACGGTCGCTCACGTTGTCGATGCGCACGAACTCCCGCCAGGTCCAGTCACCCCGGTTCTGCTCGAACCGCACCCCCAGGTTGAACACCGTGCTCGCGGACGTGAAATCCGTGTTGCGGTCGTTCACCGCCATGCGCCCCGTGTGCAACGCCTCCAGCGTGAACACACTGTTGGCCCACCCCGGCTCCCACGCCACGTGCAGATACGCCTGCTGCTTCGCCAAGCCCGGCAGGCGGTTGCCCGCCGCCACCGGCACATTCGGCGCCGCGCACGGCGTGGCCACACAGGTCAGGAAACCATCGCGGTAGGTCGCGTCCATCCACGTGTACGCCGGCGTCACGGTGAATTTCCCCCACTGCATCACCCCCGCCAACTCAAACCCCTGGCGGCGCGTGCGCCCCGCGTTCTGGAACGTGGACCGCCCCCCCGTGTTCGACAACACCACGATCTCGTCCTTCGTGCGCGTCTCGAACAGCGTGGCGCTCCAGCTGCCCCAGGCCTGGCGCCCCCGCAAACCCGTCTCGGCGCTCAGGCTGCGCGAGGCGGTCAGCGAGGGGTTGAGCCCCGTCAGCCCCGAGGCGCGGTAGGCCACCTCGTTGAGCGTGGGCGTCTCGAAACCGCGCCCCACGCTCGCGAACGCCTGCAGCTGCGGCGTGATCTCCCGGCGGATGCCCAGCACCGGGCTGAAGCCGTCGTAGTCCGCCGCTCCACTGTCGTTCGGGTTGCCCGCCACGATGTAACGGTCGGCCGAGGTGAAGCGCACGCGCGAGTGCCGCAGCCCGGCCAGGAACGTGGTCGCCGGTGTGCGCCACTCGGCCTGCACATAAGGGTCGAAGGTGCTGGCGCGGTTGGTCTCGTCGCGCCGCAAGCGGCCCTGCACGCCCAGCGCGGCGCCGATGAAGTTCTCGTACCCCAGGCGGTCCTCGGTCTGCCGGTCCGAGGCGATGCCGGCGGCCACGGTGAGGCGGCCGCTGTCGTAGCTGCGGTCCAGGCGCCAGCGTGCGTTCCAGCCCCAGTAGTCGCGGTCCAGGTCGATCACGCCGCCCGCGCTGCCGGCCGGAATCTGCGCGCCGGTGGGAATGGCCTGGAACTGGCGCACGGCGCGCTGGCCGCCATAGCCCATGAGTTCGATGCGGTGGCCCTGCCCCAGCGCCTGCTCCCAGGCCAGTCCCACCTGCGTCTGCGAGACGCTCTTGCGCGTGTTGAACTGCGTGGCCGCCGCCGTGGTCTGGCCGGGGTCGGCGTCGAACTCGGCGCGCGTGAGGCCCAGCGGGTCCAGCGCCTGGCTGCTCTGGCGGTTGAGCACGAGCACCGTGCGCCCGCCGTCGTGCGCGCGGCTGAGCTTGAGGTTGCCCGTGCTGCGCGACGCGGCGGATTGCGGGCGCTCGCCGTCGGTGGCGAACTTGCCCGCGTCCAGGGTGTACGACCAGCCCGGCTGCTCGGCGCTGCCGGTCTGCCCGCTGAGCTGGGTGGAGAAGCGCCACAGCCCGTTGGAGCCGGCCGCCACGCCTGTGCGCCACTCGGTGGGGCGCTGGCCGTCCAGCGTGTAGAGCGCGATCACGCCACCGGCCGAGGCGCCGTACAGCGCCGAGAACGGACCGCGGATGACCTCGATGCGGTCGGCGCTGCCGATGGGGAAGTTCGCCGCCTGGCCCTGCCCGTCGGGCGCGCTGGCCGGAATGCCGTCCACGTACAGGCGCACGCCGCGCACACCGAAGGGCGCGCGCGCGCCGTAGCCGCGCATGGAGATCTGCAGGTCCTGCGCGTAGTTCTGCCGGTTGCGCACCACCAGGCCGGGCACGCGGCCCAGGCCTTCGGAGAGGTTGATCTGCAACTGGCCCGCGCGCAGTTCCTCGCCATCCACCACCTCGACCGAGCCCGGCGCCAGCCAGCGTTGCTGCCAGGCCGAGCCGCCGGTGATCACCACAGGCGCGAGCGCGCCGGCGGTGTCGCCGTCGCGCTCGCTGGTGGCGGTCTGGGCCCAGCCGGGCACCGCCAGCACCAGACCGGCGGCCGCCCCCAGGGCGCCAAAGGCGTGGCTAGTTCTTCGGCCGAATGGCATCGGCCGTGCCCTGGATGAACGCTTTGATTTTCTGGACATCGTCTTGGCTGAGTTTGCCTGTGAAATCAGGCATGCCGCGTGCCATGGCCGGACCGGCGAACACGAACTTGTCGAGATTCTCGATGAAGGCCGAATCCATGTAACCCAGGTTGGGGATGTTGCCGCCCCGGTCCACCCCCGGCACGCCGTGGCAGAACACGCAGTTGCTCACGTACAGCGCGGTGCCGGCCGGCACGTGGGCCGGGTCGTACTTCACGCCGGCCACGAGCTTGCCGAGCTGGTAGTTCACGAAGGCCGGCGGCTGCGCCTTGCCGCCCACGGCGAAGGTGTAGACCGTGCCCGGGCCCTGGCGGTCGGTGGCGCGCTGCGCCAGGCCATAGACCCCGCCCCAGCCCACCGCGATCGACACGTACTGCTTGCCATCCACCATGTAGGTCGAAGGCGCGGCGATCACGCCGGTGCCGGTGGGCGTTTCCCACAGCTTCTCGCCGCTGGTCGCGTTGTAGGCGATGAAGCGGCCGTCGGCCGTGCCCTGGAACACCAGGTTGCCGGCCGTGGTGAGCGTGCCACCGTTCCAGGGCGAGATCTGCTCCTGCGTCCAGCGCGCCTTCTGCTGCACCGGGTCCCAGGCTACCAGGCGGCCAAAGGGTTTGCTCGAGGGCGGCTCCACGTTGGCGAAGGTGGCCAGGTTCCAGCCCATGTTGGCGTGCGGTTCACCGGGCCGGTCGGCGTTGAACTTCCAGTCCTTGTTGTCCATCAGCGTGAGCGGCACGCCCTGCACCGGCATGTAGACCAGGCCGGTGGCCGGGTTGTACGACATGGAGTGCCAGTTGCGCGCGCCGAACGCGCTGGGGATGATCTCGCGCGGCCGGTCGGCGGTGCGCGCGGCCGGGGTTTCGATCGGGCGGCCGTTCTTGTCGTAGCCGGTGGCCCAGTTCACGTCCACGAAGTTCTTGGCCGAGATGAACTTGCCGTTGGTGCGGTCGATCACGAAGAAGAAGCCGTTCTTGGGCGCGTGCAGGATCACCTTGCGCGGCTTGTTGTCGAGCTTGATGTCGGCCAGGATCATGGGCTGCGTGGACGTGAAGTCCCAGTTGTCGCCCGGGGTTTCCTGGTAGTGCCAGACGTACTTGCCGGTGTCGGGGTTGAGCGCGACGATGGACGCGAGGTAGAGGTTGTCGCCGCCGGCCGGGCTGCGCTTGCTGCGCGCCCAGGGCGAGCCGTTGCCGGTGCCGATGTACATCAGGTTGAGCTCGGGGTCGAAGGTCATGGTGTCCCAGGCCGTGCCGCCGCCACCGGCTTCCCACCACTTGCCGGCCGGGTCCCAGGTCTTGGCGGCCTTGGCCATGGACTCGTCCTCGAACGGCTTGCTCGGGTCGCCCGGCACGGTGAACCAGCGCCACTTCTGGTCACCGGTCTTGGCGTCGTAGGCGGTGATGTAGCCGCGCACGCCGTACTCCGCGCCGCCGTTGCCGATGATCACCTTGCCCTTGAAGACGCGCGGCGCGCCGGTGATGGTGTAGCTGAACTTGCGGTCGATGATGGTGTCCTTGGACCACACCTGTTCGCCAGTGGCCGCGTCGATCGCGATCAGCCGGCCGTCGTAGGCCGCCACGAAGACCTTGCCCTCGTGCAGCGCCACGCCGCGGTTGACCACGTCGCAGCAGCCCTTGTAGCCCGCCTCGCGCGAGACCTTGGGGTCGAAGGTCCACAGGCGCTTGCCGGTGCGCACGTCCACCGCGTGCACGATGCTCCAGGAGGCGGTGACGTACATGATGCCGTCGACCACCAGCGGCGTGGACTCCACCCCGCGCGAGGATTCGAGGTTGTAGGACCAGACCAGGCCCAGGTCCTTCACGTTGGCGGTGCTGATCTGGTTGAGCCTGGAGTGGCGCGTCTCGGCGTAGTCCAGGCCGTAGCTGGGCCAGTCCGGCGTCTTGCTCGCGTTGGCCTTCATGAAGCTGGCGTTGACCTTGCCCACGGCGGCCCGGATGTGCTCCTGCGAGCCCTTGATGGGGGCCTGCGGCTGCGCGAGCGCGGCGCCGCAGAGCGTGGTGAGTGCGGTGAACAGGCAGGCGGCCGCGCGGCACCTGACCAAAGCAAGTGGTGACGGATTCATCGTGTCTCCTTGTGCTGCCTGCGGCGCGCAGGCCTGTTTGTGGGGCTGCCAGGGCCTGTCGTGCTCGGCCCAGCTTTGCCATCTTCTGCCTCTCCGGGAGCCGATTCATCTTCGGGATTTCCCTGAAGCCGATGTGTTCCGGCGTGGAACATCCGACGGGCGGCGGGCAGGGCTTACCCGCATGCCACCGCGCGCCGATGAACGGGATACTGATCGAGGAGACGCCCAGCAGGACAAGAACATGCCCCACCCCACGAACGGGCAGGCGAGCACGCCGCGCCAGCTCTTTTTCCAGACCACCGAACAGCGCACCGCGCTGGCGCGCCAGCGCTTCTTCGACGAAGGCACGCGCCCCTCCGGCCTGGTGGGCGAGGCGGTCATCCAGTCCTGGCTGCGCTGCGCCTCGGCGCACCAGCAGCCCACCGACCGCGTGAGCTTCGAGCAGGTCACGCGCAGCCGGGCCCACGCCAGCCTGAACCGCAACCGGCAGCTGCTGCAGGCCGGCAACCTCGAGCTCAACCACATGGAAGCCGCGCTGGCCGGCACCGACTGCCGCGTGCTGCTGACCGACGCGCAGGGCGTGATCATCCACGCCACCCAGCTGCCCGCGACCAACCAGCACCCGCTGCTCAAGACCGCCTCGCGCGTGGGCGTGAACCTCACCGAAGGCCAGGTCGGCACCAACGCGCCGGGCATCGTGGTGCGCACCGGCGAGGCCTGCACCGTCACCGGCGCCGAGCATTTCTTCCAGAGCCTGCAGAGCCTGCACTGCGCGGCCGCGCCGATCCGCGACATCCACGGTCAGCTCGCGGGCGTGCTGGACGTGTCGATCGAGGCCGGGCGCTTCCAGTTCGATGCCGCGTCGGTGGTGGGCATGTACGCCACCACGATCGAGAACCGCCTGCTGCAGCTGCAGTCGGTCGAGCACCTGGTGCTGCACTTCCAGGCCAGCCCCACGCTGCTGGGCACGCCGATGGAGGCCCTGGCCGGCATCGACGCTGGCGGGCGGGTGCTGTGGCTCAACGGCGCGGGCCGCCGGCTCACGGGCTGCCGCATGGAAGAGCGGCACACGGTGGACGAGGTGTTCGGCGTGCCGCTGGAGCGCCTGCTGGCCCTGCCGCGCCAGCACCAGGCGCAGACCCTGCGCCTGCCCAATGGCCTGGGCGTGTGGGTGACGGGCACGCTGACCGCGAGCAACGGCGCCGACTTCAAGCACGCGGTGGCCGTGTCACAGCCCGCGCCCGAAGTCACCGAAACGGCGCTCCCACCGGCTGCCATCGACGCACCGGCCCTGGCCACACCGCCGGAAACCGACCACGCTCAGGCCACCTTGCTGGACCACAAGCAGCGCCTGATCGAGACCACGCTGGCCGCGTGCGGCGGCAACATCGCGAAAGCCGCGCGCGCGCTCGGCGTCTCGCGCGGCATGCTGTACCGGCGGCTGCAGAAGGCGCAGGCGCCGGACGCGGGTTAAGGCGTCGACCAGACGGCGAGTTCGTGCCCGTCCGGGTCGAGAAAGTGGAAACGGCGTCCACCGGGAAAGTCGAACACGGGCCTGGAGATCCGCCCGCCCGCGGCCTCGATGCGCTGCTGCGTCGCGGCCAGGTCGTCCGCGTACAGCACGATCAGGGCGCCGCCGGGGCAAACGGCTTCGCCGGTGGCGAAGCCCCCGGTCATGCGCCCGTCGTTGAACTCGCAGTAGCCCGGGCCGTAGTCCACGAAGGTCCAGCCGAACGCCGCGCCATAGAAGGCCTTGGCGCGCGCGATGTCGCCCACGTTGAACTCGATGTAGTCGATGCGCTGGTCGCGCCCTTCGGTGCCCATGGTGGGTCCTTTTTTCAGAGCGCGCGCAGGCGGTCGATGTCCGCGCGCAGGTCGTTGGCCCAGGCGCGGCGGTCGCGTCCCTGGTCGTGTTGCGGCTCGCCGTAGCGCACCACGGCCCGCAGGCCGTCGGCGTTGAGCGTGGCCCAGATCGAGCCGATCAGCGTGGTGTCGCCCACGAACACCGGCGCCGGGTGCGGCTCGCCGGTGTCGCGCTGCACGAAGCGCAAGGCAATGGGCAGCACGGGCGCGCGCGCCGCGATGGCGGCCTGCAGCAGGTTGGCGTGGAAGGGCAGCAGGGCCCGGCCGTCGCCCGTGGTGCCTTCGGGAAACACCGTGAGGATGTCACCCAGCTCCAGCCGCTCGGCCATGTGGTGCACCATGCGCATGGCCGCGCGCCGGTTGCCGCGTTCGAGGTAGAGCGTGCCCGCGCCGGTGATGAGCGAGCCCAGCAAGGGCCAGTGTTCGGCGTCGGCCTTGGAAACGAAGCGGCTCGGGCGCGCGGCGTTCATCACCAGGATGTCCAGCCACGACATGTGGTTGGCTACCTGCAGCAGCGGACCGTGTTCGGGCGGCGTGCCCTCGACCACCAGCTCCACGCCCAGGATGAGCAGCATGCGGCGCGTCCACTCGCGCACCACGAGTTCGGTCTGCGACGGGGTCAGGCGGCCGAGCTCGGTGCGGATGGTCCACAGCGCACCCAGCACGTGCGCGGTGGCCCGCAGGCCACGCCAGAGCGCGCGAAAGGGTTTCACGCGGTGGCGGTCCGCTCGGTGTCGACCTGGTAGGCGAGCTGCCCACCCACCAGCGTGGCGTGCACGCGCACCGGCAGTTCGTGACCGCCGAAGGGCGTGTGCTTGCCCTGGCTGCGCAGCGCCTCGGGCCGCACGGTCCAGCCGCTGTCCGGGTTGAAGATGCAGAGGTCGGCCACGCCACCCACGGCGATGCGGCCCGCGCTGGCCTGCAGCGTGCCCAGGCTCGCGCCCAGCACCGCCTGCGGCCCGACGGTGAGCACGCCCAGCGCCTGCATCAGCCCCAGGCCTTCCTGCTGCGCCCAGGTGCAGGCCAGGCCCAGCAGCAACTCGACCGCCGTGGCGCCCGGCTCGGCCTCGGCGAACGGCAGGGTCTTGGCGTCGCTGTCCACCGGGTTGTGGTCGGACACCAGCGCGTCGATGGTGCCGTCGACCAGGCCCGCGCGCAGCGCGTCGCGGTCGCGCTGCTGGCGCACCGGGGGCTGCAGGCGCAGGCGGCTGTCGTAGTAACCGATGTCCACATCGGTAAGGTGCAAGTTGTGTACGCTGACGTCGCAGGTGACGGGCAGGCCCTCGGCCTTGGCCTGGCGCACCAGGGCCAGGCCGGCCGCGCTGCTGAGGCGGCACAGGTGCACGCGCGCGCCCGCGCCGCCGCCCTTGGCGCTGCGCATCAGCTCGAACAGCGTGTGCAATGCGATGGTTTCGGCGGCGGCAGGAATGCCCGCCAGGCCCAGGCGCGTGGCCAGCGGGCCGCTGGCGGCCACGCCCTTGCCAAGCCAGAAATCCTGCGGACGCAACCAGACGGTGTAGCCGAAGGTGGCGGCGTACTGCAGCGCGCGTTGCAGCACCTGCACGTTGACGATGGGCACCTCGGCCTGGCCGAAGCCGATGCAGCCGGACTCGGTGAGCTCGGCCATTTCCGTGAGCACCTCGCCCTGCAGGCCGCGCGTGAGCGCACCCAGCGGGAACACGCGCGCCAGGTGCAGCTTCTCGGCGCGGAACTTGAGCATGTCCACCAGGCCGGGCTCGTCGAGCACCGGGTCGGTGTCGGGCGGGCAGACCAGCGAGGTCACCCCGCCGGCCACGGCGGCGGCCATCTCGCTCTCGAGCATGCCGGCGTGCTCCTGCCCGGGCTCGCGCAGGCGCACCGCGAGGTCCACCAGGCCGGGCGCGACCACGCAGCCGCTGGCGTCGAGCGTGCGGTTGGCGTGGAAGTCGGGCGCCACGTTGCCGATGGCGATGACGCGGCCGGCGGCGATCGCCACATCGGCGATCTCGTCGCGGCCGCTGGCCGGGTCCATCACCCGGCCGTTCTGGATCAGGATCTTCATGTCGTTATGCCTCGTTCCCCGCGACGATGCCCATGACCGCCATGCGCACCGCGATACCGTAAGTGACCTGCGGCAGGATCACGCTCTGCGGTCCGTCCACCACGGCCGAATCGATCTCCACACCCCGGTTGATCGGGCCCGGGTGCATCACGATCGCGTCGTCCTTGGCCCAGCGCAGGCGCTCGGGCGTGAGGCCGAAGCTCTTGAAGTACTCCTGGCTCGAGGGCAGCAGGGCACCGCTCATGCGCTCGTTCTGCAGCCGCAGCGTGATCACCACGTCGCAGTCCTTGATGCCCTCCTCCAGCGTGTGGCACACGCGCACGCCCATCTGGGCGAGGTCGCTGGGCACCAGCGTGCGCGGGCCGACCACGCGCACGTCGGGGCAGCCCAGCGTGGTGAGCGCGTGGATGTCGGAACGCGCCACGCGCGAGTGCAGCACGTCGCCGACGATGGCCACCGACAGCTTGGTGAAGTCCTTCTTGTAGTGGCGGATCGTGTACATGTCGAGCAGCCCCTGGGTGGGGTGCGCATGGCGCCCGTCGCCGGCGTTGACCACGTGCACGTGCGGCGCCACATGCTGCGAGATCAGGTAGGGCGCACCCGACTCGCTGTGGCGCACGACGAAGATGTCGGCCGCCATGGCGCTGAGGTTGGCGATGGTGTCGAGCAGCGACTCACCCTTGGCGGTGGAGCTGCGCGCGATGTCGAGGTTGATCACGTCGGCGGAGAGGCGCGTGGCCGCGATCTCGAAGGTGGTGCGCGTGCGCGTGCTGTTCTCGAAGAACAGGTTGAACACGCTCTTGCCGCGCAGCAGTGGCACCTTCTTCACCTCGCGGTTGCTCACGCTCGTGAAGTTGGCGGCGGTGTCCAGGATCTGCGTGAGGATGTCGCGCGACAGGCCCTCGGTGGAGAGCAGGTGAATCAGTTCACCGTTCTTGTTGAGCTGGGGGTTCTTGCGTTGCACGGTCAGGCTTCCTTGGTTTCCAGCACGAAGCTCAGGCGGCCGCTGTCGTCGCGCGCGAGCTCGAGCGAACGGCCCGCGGGCACTTCCAGGCGCGCGGCGCACAGGTTGGCCTCGATCGGCAGTTCGCGCCCGCCCCGGTCCACCAGCACCGCCAGGCGCACGCTGGCGGGGCGGCCGTAGTCGAAGAGTTCGTTGATCACGGCGCGCAGCGTGCGGCCGGTGTAGAGCACGTCGTCGATCAGCAGCACGTGCGCGCCGTTCACGTCGAACGGCAGTCGGGTTTGCGCGCTCGAAGCCAGGCCGCGCTGCGCGAAGTCGTCGCGGTGCATGCTCGACGAGATCACACCCGCCGGCCCGCTCAGGCCCAGGTCGGCCTGCAGGCGCTCGGCCAGCCAGGCGCCGCCGGAGGTGATGCCGGCCAGCACCACGGGCGCGGGCGACGAGGCCAGCAGCTGTTTCACCCCGCGCGCCAGCTCCGCGTAGAGCGCCTCGGCATCGGGCAGGTGGGAAGGTGACGGCGACGACGTCAAGGCAGGCTCCTCAAAAACTGTTCCAGGATGATGCAGGCCGATGCGGCATCGGCGTCTTTGGCCCCGAGGCTGTGGGCCTCGGTGGTGCTGTAGCGCTCGTCCACCTCGAACACGGGCAGGCCGTGGCGGCCGCGCAGCTGGCGCGCGAACTTGAGCGCGCGCGCGGTGTTCTCGTGCGCGGCGCCGTCGGGGTGGTAAGGCACGCCCACCACCAGGGCGTCGGGCTGCCATTCCTTCAGGCGCTGCGCGATCTGCGCGAAGCGCGCGTCGCCCTCGGCGGCGATGGTGGGCTGGGGGGTGGCGCTGCGCGTGAGGCGGTTGCCGGTGGCCACGCCGGTGCGCTTGAGGCCGAAGTCGAACGCCAGGAACACCTGGCAATGCGCCGGGACTTCAATGGTCGTGGGCGCCGGTGCGTTCACGGTCATGCATGCCCCGCGTCGGGCGACAACATCCAGGGCTGCAGGCCCAGCAGGGCCATGGCACGCTCGTAGCGCTCGGCCACCGGCGCGTCGAAGATGAGGTTGGGGTCGGCCTCCACCGTGAGCCAGCTGTTCTCGGTGATTTCCGATTCGAGCTGGCCCTGCCCCCAGGAGGCGTATCCCAGCGAGACGAACACCCGGCGCGGGCCGGCGCCCGAGGCCATGGCTTCGAGCACGTCCTTGGAGGTGGTCATCTCCAGGCCGCCGGGAATGGACAGGGTGGACGCGTAGACCGACTCGCCCTCGCCCGAGACCGCCTCGTGCAGCACGAAACCGCGCTCGGTCTGCACCGGGCCGCCCTGGAACACCGGCAGCTCGGCCAGGTCGTCACGCCCCATGGGCAGGTCGACCTTCTCGAACAGGCGGGGCAGGAGGATGTCGCTGGGCTTGTTGATCACCAGCCCCAGGGCGCCGCGCTCGCTGTGTTCGCACATGAACACCACGCTGCGACCAAAAAGCTCGTCGCTGAGGCCGGGCATCGCAATCAGGAAATGATTGGTCAGGTTGATGGGGGCAAAATCAGCGGACATGGCGCGATTTTAAGCCGCCTACTCTGCTGGTCATTGCCCGGCAGGGGCAACCCCCGCCCTGGCCCATGAACAGCTACGACAAAGGTCTGATGTGGTTCCGCCGTGACCTGCGTGCCGAGGACAACGCGGCGCTGTACCACGCGCTCAAGGTCTGCCGCCAGGTGTGGTGCGTGTTCGTGTTCGACACCGAGATCCTGGACGACCTGATCGAACGCGGCCTGCGCGCCGACCGGCGCGTGGAGTTCATCCGCGAATCGCTGGTGGAGCTCGACGAACGGCTGCGCGCGCTGGGGCGGGCGCACCGCGTGGAAGGCGTGGGCCTGATCGTGCTGCACGCGCCGGCCCGGCAGGCGATTCCCGCGCTGGCGCAGAAGCTGGGCGTGCAGGCGGTGTTCGCCAACCACGACGACGAACCCGCCGCCCTGGCGCGCGACGCGCGCGTGTTCGGCGACCTCGCGCACGCCGGCATCCTGCTGCACAGCCACAAGGACCACGTGGTCTTCGAGCGGCGCGAGGTGCTCACGCAGGCGGGACAGGCCTTCGGCGTGTTCACGCCCTACAAGAACGCCTGGCTCAAGGCGCTCACGCCCTTTCACCTGAAGGCCTACCCGGTCGCCCGGTACGCGGGCACGCTGGCCGGCGTGCCGGCCGAGCACGCGGTGCCGGTCCCCAGCCTGTCGGACATCGGCTTCGAGCCCACCAACCTCGCGCAACTCGCCCTGCCCACGGGCACGAGCGGGGCGCAGGCGCTGTTCGAGGACTTCGTCGACCGCATCGACCGCTACACCGAGGCGCGCAATTTCCCCGCCGTGAAGGGGCCGAGCTACCTGAGCGCGCACCTGCGCTTTGGCACCATCTCGATCCGCCACCTCGCCTCGGTGGCCTACCAGATGCACCTGCAGGGCATCGCGGGCGCGAGCACCTGGCTGTCGGAACTGGTCTGGCGCGACTTCTACCACCAGGTGCTGGCCAACTTTCCGCACGTGGTGGACAAGGCCTTCAAGCCCGAGTACGACGCCATCAAGTTCGAGCACGGCAAGCACGCCAAGGAGCAGTTCGCGGCCTGGTGCGAGGGCCGCACCGGCTACCCGCTGATCGACGCGGCCATGGCGCAGATCAACCAGACCGGCTACATGCACAACCGGCTGCGCATGGTGGTGGCCAGCTTCCTGGTGAAGGACTTGGGGCTGCACTGGCAATGGGGCGAACGTTACTTCGCCGACCACCTGATCGATTTCGACCTCGCGGCCAACAACGGCGGCTGGCAGTGGGCCAGCTCCAGCGGCTGCGATGCCCAGCCCTGGTTCCGCATCTTCAACCCGGTGACGCAGAGCGAGAAGTTCGACCCGCAGGGCAAGTTCATCCGGAAGTACCTGCCGCAGCTTGCCGGCCTGCCGGACGCGGCGATCCACGCGCCCTGGAAGGCCAACGAGATCGAGCTGGCGGCGGCCGGTCTGGTGCTGGGCGAGGGCTACCCGCAGCCGATCGTGGACCACGCGATGGCGCGCGAGCGCACGTTAGAGCGCTACGCCGTCGTCAAACAACCAGGCAAGACGCCCCGCTGAGCATCAGGCCTCGGCCGCCGCCTTCGCGTAGTGGCCGATCAGGGCCAGCAGCTCGTCTTCCGAGTAGGGCTTGCCGAGGTAGTGGTCCACCCCGAGTTCGCGCGCGTGCTCGCGGTGTTTCTCCGCGATGCGCGAGGTGATCATGATCACCGGCAGGTCGGACAGGCGCACGTCGCTGCGGATGTTGCGCACCAGGTCGAAGCCGTCCATGCGCGGCATCTCGATGTCGGACAGCACCACGGTCGGGCGCTCGGTCTGCAGCTTCTCCAGCGCCTGCAGGCCATCGGCCGCCAGCGTCACGCGGTAGCCCTCGCGCTGCAGCAGGCGCTGCGTCACGCGGCGCACGGTGATGGAGTCGTCCACCACCAGCACCAGCGGCACCGTGTTGACCTCCGCCGCGCTCTGCGCCAGCGCCTCGCCCAGGGACGTCGCCGCCTGCGGCGTCGTGCGCTGGTTCGCCACCCACTCGGCGACCTGGGCGCCGTACACCGTGGCCAGCGCCACCGGGTTGTAGATCAGCGCCACCGCGCCCGAGGCCAGCACCGACATGCCCGCCAGGCCCGGCAGCCGCGAGAGCTGCGCCCCCAGGTTCTTCACCACGACTTCCTGGTTGCCCAGCACTTCGTCCACGTGCATGGCCACGCGCTGCGCCGCGCTTCGGAAAATCACCACCGGTTGTGTGCGGCCATGCACCTCGGTCGAGTGCGCCGAGGATTGCAGCAGCGCGCCAGCCCAGTAGAAGGGCACGTCCTCACCCGCCACATTGAGGTGGCCACTGGCGTAGGCCTTGGTGAGGTCGTCGTTGCCCAGGCGGCGCACCACCTCGACCAAGTTGGACGGCACGCCCACGGTGAGCCCGCCCGCGCGCAGCATCACCACCTGCGTCACCGCGGTCGTCAGCGGCAGCACCAGTTTGAAACTGGTGCCCTGCCCGGCCTGCGTGGCGGTCTCGATGCGGCCGCCCAGCGCCACCACGTCGTTGCGCACCACGTCCATGCCGATGCCACGACCGGCCAGTTCGGACACCTCGCGCGCCGTGCTGATGCCGGGCTCGAACACGAGCTGGGCGGCTTCCTCGTCGCTCAACTGGGTACCTGCCGGCACGATGCCTTGCGCCAGGCCCTTTTCGCGCAGCCGCGCGAGGTCGAGGCCGGCGCCGTCGTCGGTGAAGACCAGCGACACGTCGTTGAGCTCATGGCCCAGCACGATCTCGATCTGGCCTTCGGTCGGCTTGCCGGCCTGTTGGCGCCGCTCGGGGGCTTCGATGCCGTGGGCCACGCTGTTGCGCAGCAGGTGTTCGAAAGCGGCGGTCATGCGGTCGAGCACGCCGCGGTCCATTTCGATGTTGCCGCCGGTGATGTCCAGCCGCACCTGCTTGCCGGTTTCCTTGGACGCCTGGCGCACCACGCGGTACAGGCGCTCGGAGATGCCTTCGAACTCCACCATGCGCGTGCGCAGCAGGTCGCGCTGCAGTTCGCGCGTCTGGCGCGCCTGGGCGACCAGGCTGTCTTCGGTGGCCTCCACCGCGCGCTGCAGGTTGCGCTGCACGGTGGCCACGTCGTTCACCGACTCGGCCATCATGCGGGTGAGTTCCTGCACGCGGGTGAAGCGGTCGAACTCCAGCGGGTCGAACGACTGGTCGGCGTCGCGCGCCTGGGCCAGGCGCGACTGCATCTGGGTCTCGGCCTGCAGCTCGATGTCGCGCAGCTGGCCGCGCAGACGGTCCAGGTTGCCCGTGAGGTCCTTGAGCGAGCCGCGCAGGGTCACGAGTTCGGACTCCATGCGCGAGCGCGTGATCATCACCTCGCCGGTCTGGTTGACCAGGCGGTCCAGCAGCTCGGGGCGCACGCGCACGGCGGCACCCGCGCGGGCCTGCAGGATCGTGGGCGCCTGCGGCAGCGAGATGCCGGTCAGGCCCCCTTCCCCGCCGATGGCGGCGGTGGCGGCCACGGGCGGTGCGGCGGCCTCTGCCACCGGCTGGGCCGGCAAAGGTTCGGGCACCGGCGGCGCGATGTCGATGATCTGGGCGTCGGCGTTGCGCAACTGCTCGAAACGCGCGCTGATGGCGTCGAACGCGGTCTGCAGGGGTTCGAGGTCGGCACCGCGCTGAAGGTCGGAGCCCAACCGCTCGGCGGTGGTTTCCATGCGGTGCGCCATCTCGCCCAGCCGCAAGGCGCCGGCCAGGCGCGCGCTGCCCTTGAGCGTGTGCAGGTTGCGCAGCACCTCGGCGCGCGCGCTGCTGTTGTCGGGGCGCGCCACCCACTGGCGCAAAGCGCCGTCGAGCTGAGGAATGAGCTCCTGCGCCTCTTCCGCGAAGATCGGGAACAGGTCGACGTCCACGGTATCGGCCACGTCGATGTCGTCGTCGATGTCCTGCACCACCTCGTGCACGCGGCTCACGTCGGCGTGCGGCGCGGTGAAGGCGGTGGTGTGTTCGGCGCGGTCGGGCACCTCGAAACCGGTCAGCGCCAGCACCGGCGCGCCGTCGTCCTGGGGTGCCTGCACCTCGGCGGGCGCTGGCTCCTCGACGGCGGGGCCGGGCTCGGGCTCGGGCTGCGGGTCGTGCACCACGCGGTACAGGGCGTCCATCAGCTCGGCGTTGGGCTCCTTGAGGAAGCCGGCGGCGAACTGGTGCAACAGGCGGCGGATGTCGTCCGACGCCTCGACGAACAGCTGGGCCTGGCCGGCGCTGGCCGGGTGGCCCGAGCGCTGGTGCATGCCCACCGATTCGATCGCATGCTCCAGCGCGCGCGCGATGTCGGACAGGGACTGGAAGCCCACCGTGGCCGAACTGCCGGCCAGCGAATGCGCCAGCGCCTCGGCCTGCTCGGGCACCGGCTCGTGGCGCTCCAGGGCCCACTCGGTCAGCACGGTGTTGAGGCGGCGGGACCACTCGTCTGCCTCGTTGAGGTAGACGTTGTAGAGCTTGAGGCCGATGCGCAGCGAACCGATGACCTTGGTCTGTTCGTCGGGGATGGCCTCGGGCTCGGGTTCGGACAGCGCGAAAGGTTCGACCGACTGCGCCACTTCCAGGGCCAGGTGATCGTCCTCGGGGGGTGCCTCGACGGGCTCGGGCAGCGGTGCCACCACCGCCTCGTCCACCACCTCGGGCACGCTCGCCGGCAGCGGTTCTTCCACGGGATCGACCACCTGGGCCAGCTCGGGGTCGGCCCATTCGGGCTCGGCCAGGACGGGCTCGGGTTCGACCGGCACTTCGGCCGGCACGGCTTGCGCGGCGGAGGAGAACGCGGCGAGGCTGCCGAAATCGATGTCGGCCAGCAGCGGTTCGGCGTCCAGCGGCGGGGCCACCACCGGCGGCTCGGCGGCGGCGTCCACCGGCGGGAAGTCCTGGGTGGGCAGTGCATCGACAGGCGCCTCTGCGGTCGCAGCCGCGGCTGCGGCCGCCGCCACGGCATCGAGATCGAGGTCGAACGAGGGCTCGGCCAGGGCCTCCCCCACCGGGGCCGGTTCGGCCGCTTCCGGTGGCACGAACACGGTGGCTTCCACCAGAGGCGCCGGTGCGGACGTGGCCGCCTCCGGCGAGGCCAGCGGCAGGTACTGCCCCTGGTCGCGCAGCGCCTCGGCGCTGGCGCGGAAGGGCAGCGAGCGCCAGGGCACGGCACGGCGTGCCGAGATGTCGTCCACCCAGCGCCCGAACTCGGTCATGGCCTCGCCCGAGAGCGTGAGCAGGGGCGGGCTGGCGGGCCGCTGTTCGGCCAGCACCGTGTTGAGCAACTGCTCCATGGCCCAGGCCGCTTCGCCGAACTCGTCCAGGCCGACCATGCGCGAACTGCCCTTGAGCGTGTGGAACGCCCGGCGCAGCGTGGTCAGGTGCTCCAGATCGCTGGGCTGCACCTGCAGGTGCGACACGGCTTCCAGGCCGTTGGCCACGACTTCGCGGGCCTCTTCCAGGAAGATGTCGAGCAGGTCGTCTTCGTCGTTGTCCGCGTCGCTGGGCGCTTCGGGCTCGGGCGCCTGGGCCGCCGTGGAAGATGCCGACAGGCCCACCAGGGCCTGCGCACCCGCGGCGGCATCGTCACCGACCACCGCCTCGGCCGCTTCGCGCGCGGCCCGCGCCACGCCCGACTGCTCGGCCAGCGAAGCCTGATCCGCCAGCGAGTCGAGCTGTTCGCTCAGATCGACCAGGCTCAGGCCACCCTGCACGCTGTCGACCACGCGCTGCACGCCATCGCTGATGGCCTGCGCCTCTTCCAGGGCGGGTTGGTGCGCCACATCGGCCCCCACACTGCGGCCCATGAGGGGCAACAGCTCGCCCTTCTCTTCGTCGAACACGAAAAGCTTCTTGGCCAGCGCCGGCTGGTAGTTGAGCATGTCGACGAGGAAGCTCATCGCGCTCAGGTTGTTGCCCAGCTGCTGGAAGGTGCCGGCCTCGCGCGCCAGCGCCTCGTCCACCTCGGTGTCGAGGATCTGGTCCACCGCGTTGCGCATGCGGGCCACGGTGAGCACCGCCTGCTCCAGCCCCAGCACGGAGAGCACGCCGCGCATCTGCCCCAGCTGGGACACCGCCACGTGCAGACCGGCCTTCTCCTGCGGGTTGCGGAAGAACTGGTCGAGCGATTTTTCCGCCTCGCCCAGCGAGGCCTTGAGTTCGCCGACCACGCTGCCCATGGTCTGGCGGTCGCTCACGCGCCGGTACAGCTGCTCCATCCACACATCCAGCGGCTGCGCGGGCCGCCCGGCGAGCACGCCTTCCAGGCGTTCGGCGAGGGCTTGCGTGCGTTCGGTCAGCTCGGGTGCGCTGGGGTCGAAATCCTCGAAGGCCGCTTCCAGGTACAGCGTGGTGGTGGCGACTTCCATCGCCAGCTCGGGGCGCACGTTGCCGGCTTCCTGCACGGCCTGATCGGCCGCCTTCACCAGGGCCTGGGCCAGCACGGTGCTGGCCGGGTGCAGCTTGAGCAGCGAATCACCGATCAGGCTGAACTGGTCGGCCACCTGCCGGGCGCGGCTGTTGTCGCCGCCGGAGTACAGCGACCAGACTTCCTTGGCCGCGTGGATGCGCTTGCGCGCCTGGGCGAGCACCGCCGGGTCGTAGCGGCCCAGCGTGGCCTGGTGGTAGTCCACCGGCGGCAATTGGCCCAGGCCGAAGGCGTCGCGCACCGCCGCCAGGTGGGGCGTGGTGGTGGCGGAAACCGCCGTGGGCTGGGCACAGAAGAACAGCAGGTCGTGCAGCAGGGTCTCCGACACCTGGGCCTTGCCCTGGCTGAGGTTGACGAACTGCAGCAGGATGCGCGAGGTTGCGCGCTTGACGTAGACGTCGGGCGGCAGCAGGCGCTGCGCCACCGCCTCGAAATAACCGGCGGCCACGCGCCAGAACGTGCGCGAGCGCGCATCGGCGGCGCCGGCGGACAGGCCGGCACTGAGCTTGGCCAGTTGCTGCGCGGCGGCCACGCTCTGGGTCTTCACGACCAGCAGCACCAGGCGGTCGAACAGCGAGCGCACCGCCGCGCTGGATTCGAGCGCGGCGACGTCGACCGGCGCGCCGACCTCCTTGCCCCGGTGTTCGAAGGGCCACAGATCGGCCGGGTGCACGCGCTCGGCCGCGGCCAGCTCCTGCACCTCGCGGTACTGCGCGAACAGCGCCACCGGCTGGATCGGCTTGTTGTTGAGCACCGCTTCCAGGTACTCGATCAGCGCGAAGCTCGCGCGCTCGACCTTGCCCGCGGCCTCTTCGTTGCAGGTGTTCGGGCGCTGCACGAAACGCTGCACCGCGGCTTCCATCGCGCGCAGCACCTGGGCCGGCGAGGTCAGCCCCACCATCTCCAGTGCCCCCACGGCCTGGTGCAACTGCTGGCGCGCCAGCCGCAGCGAACCGGGGTCCACCGCCTCCAGGTCGTTGTTGCGCGACAGTTCGGTCTCGCGCACGAAGCGCCGGATGGCCTTGTTGGCGCCGTCGAGCGATTTGCGCAGTTCCTCGAAAACCCAGGCCAGGGGGCCGAGGTCGGCGACCGGCGCGTCCGCTGGCAGGCTGTCGGTGTCGATGGCGGAGTCGAGCATGTTCTTCCAGTGGGTTGACGCGGGCGCCGAGCGGGGTCGTCAGGCGATCTTGAATCGGGCCACGGATTGGCGCAGTTCCTCGGCCATGGCCGAGAGCTCGCGCACCTGGGCCGCCGTGGAGCGCGTGCCTTCGCCGGTCTGTTCGGTCACCGCGAAGATGTGCTGGATGTTGCCGGCCACCTCGTTGGCCGAATCCGCTTCGCGGGACGCGGCATCGGAAATCTGTTCAATCAGTTCGGCGAGGCGGCGCGACACACGGTCGATCTCCGACAGCGCGGTACCGGCGTTGTCCGACAGCTTGGCCCCTTCGACCACACCCTGCGTGGAACGCTCCATGGCGGCCACCGCGTCCTGCGTGTCGGTCTGAATCGCCTTCACCAGCGCCGAGATCTGGCGCGTGGCATCGGCGGAGCGTTCGGCCAGCCGCTGCACTTCTTCCGCCACCACCGAGAAGCCCCGGCCGGCTTCACCGGCCGACGGCGGC
>NZ_JBYTAE010000021.1:19149-66910 GCF_058787875.1 Hydrogenophaga sp. FW305-3-2-15-A-LB1
CCCCCGCCCCACGCCGCCTGGATGGCGGCGTTGAGGGCCAGCACGTTCGTCTGTTCGGTAATGTCCGAGATCAGTTCGGTGATTTCACCGATCTCCTGCGACGACTCACCGAGCCGCTTGATGCGCTTGGAGGTTTCCTGGATCTGGTCGCGGATGGCGTTCATACCGCCAATGGCGTCCTGCACGGCCTGCAGGCCCGACTCGGCGGCTTGCAGCGACGCGCGGGCCACCGTGGCCGACTCCTGCGCCTGGCCCGACACCTGGTTGATGCGCTGCGCCATATCCAGCACCGACTGGCCGGTTTCGCGGATCTCGCGCAGCTGTTCGGTGGACGCGGCCAGCAGCTCGGTCGAGGTGCTTTCCACCGCCGACGTCGTCTGCGCCACGCGCGTGGCCGTGGCCTGCACGTTGCCCACCAGCGAGCGCAGTTCTTCCACCGTGTAGTTCACCGAGTCGGCGATGGCGCCGGTGATGTCTTCCGTGACGGTGGCTTCCTGCGTCAGATCGCCTTCGGCCACCGTCTGCAGTTCGTTCATCAGGCGAAGAATGGCCGCCTGGTTGGCGTCGTTGACGCGCTTGGCGTCCTGCTCCAGCGATTCGGCAGCAAGCCGCTGCGATTCCGCGACCGACTGGCGCTGGCGGCTGTCGAGCAGCTGCACATAGGCCAGGCCGCCCGCGCACAGCAGGGCAAACAGGGCCGAGAGGGCCAGGGCCGCCAACTGGCCGCCACCGAGGCCCGAGCGCGACGACAGGTCGCCCTGCAGCTTCTCCAGGCTCAGGCGCAAGGGCTCGCTGTCGGCAATGATGCCGGCCTGCGCTTCACGCGCCGAGACCAGGCCCTGCAGGTTGCCCAGAATCGCGCCGGCTTCGACGCGCGTGGCTTCGTACAGCTTGAGCAGGGCGTCCAGGCGCTCGCGAACCTGCGGGTCGCGCGCGGCGGCCAGGCGCAGTTCGTCGCTGCCGTTGAGCAGGCCTTCGGCGATTTCCTTGAAGGTGTTCAAGTCCTTGCCGAGCAGGAACACCGCTTCCGGGCTCACGCCCTCCATCGTCAGGAACTCGTTGGCCGACTTGCCGATGCGCTGGGTCAGCATCACCAGCTGGCCCGAGGCCGAAATCTCGGCGGCCGGCGCGTTCTGCTGCAGCTTCAGCGAGGACACGGTCTCGGCGATCTCCAGCAGGTCCGACGACTGCCGGTTGATGGTGCGCAAGGCGTTGCCCACCTGCGTCAGGATGTTCTGCTGCGCCAGCACCGCCGCCGCATTGCGCTCGGCCTGGTCCACCTTGGGCAGGATCTTGCCGAGGTCTTCCGAATATTCGGCGCCCAGCGCGTCGAGCGACATCTCGCTGTCGCCGCCTTGCAGGCCGCGCAGCGTGCGGGCCATCACGGTCGAGCTGTCGCGCACCTCGGGGAAGGCGGCAGGGCTGCCGATCAGGGCCTGCGACACGCTCTTGGCCAGGCGCTGCGACTGCATCAGAGCCTGGCCGCTGGCGGCCACCTGCTGACCCACCTTTTCGGTCTGGGTCAGGGCATACAGCGTCACGCCACCGAGAACGACCAGGCCGAGCGCCAGCAGGATGGCCAGCGTGCGCTGGTGCTGCTCGGCCGGTTTGCTGCCCAGCAGCGGCAGGGTCACCTGGCCGCTGGCGTCGGGGCTGTCCTCGTCCACCATCGGATTGCCGACGAGGCCTTCCGATGCAAGCGTCGGCGCCAGGCGGGCCGCCGCGAGTTCGGCGACCTCCTGGTCGGTGGCATTGGAAAGGTCGGGTTCGTCGCCGGCTTTTTTCTTGAAGAGACCCTGGAATCGATCAAGCATAGCCATGTAAAAACCTTCCAACTGAAAACAGAATGACGAATGGACCCCATGCGGTCCGCGGGTTCAACCTTCAGGCGGCGATCGCCAGAAACTCGGGCTCGGCCACCAGCATCTGCAGATCCAGCTCCTGCCAGGACTGACCCTGGGCATCGACCAGCGAGCGGGTGAAATACGAAGGCGCGCCCTCGGGATTGGCCCCGAGCGCGGTGAACATGGAGGGGTTGCGCAGACCGAGCAGGCGGTCGATCCAGATCACGGCATTGAAGCCGAGCGCGGTGTGCAGGCTGACCAGGCGCGACTCGGAGGTCACGCGTTCGCTGGTCGGGGAAGGCAGCGCCGAGGCCGCCGAGCCGACCAGGCGGGCCAGGTCGATCACGCCGTGCAGGCCGCCGCGCAGACTGGCGACCCCGGCGTACCAGGGCTTGGTGTAGGGCACGCGCTGCAGCGCGGACCAGGGGAAGATTTCACCGGACTGCACCAGAGGGAGCAGGTAACGCCGGTCGCCGGCTTCGACCGCCAACCAGGTGGCGGTGACGGCTTCGGTCTTGGCGGCCGTCAAACGCTGGGCCAATCGTTCCTGGAGTTCCTTGAGTGATTGACGTTTGGCCATGCTCGGTGCGGTTCAGGTCGGTGGTGCGGTCAACCCAGCGCGCGAATCTTCGACAGCAACTCTTCCGCGTCGACCGGTTTGGTCACGTAGTCGCGTGCGCCCTGGCGCATGCCCCAGACGCGGTCGGTCTCCAGATTTTTGCTCGTACACATGACGATGGGAATGCTCGAATACTGAGGGTCCCGCGTGATGGCACGCGTGAGTTGAAACCCATTCTGACCGGGCATCACCACGTCCATCAGGATCAGATCGGGCTTTTCCTCGCCAAGCCGACGGAAGGCCTCGTCCGCGTTCTCAGCGGTGCTCACGGTGTAGCCGTTTTTTCCCAGCAGATCGGACAGGACCATCAGCTCGGTTTTCGAGTCGTCCACCACGAGGATTTTCCGAATGGGCATCACACTGCTCCTGTCAGGTTGGCGCCGAACTGCTGCACGGCTTGCAGCAGCTGGTCTTTGGTAAAGGGTTTGGTGAGGTAGTCCTGCGAGCCGACCATGCGCCCACGCGCCTTGTCGAACACGCCGTCCTTGGACGACAGCATCACCACGGGGATGCCGGCGAAGCGGGCGTTGCGCTTGATGATGGCGCAGGTCTGGTAACCGTCGAGGCGCGGCATGAGGATGTCGCAGAACACCAGATCGGGCTGGTAGTCGTTGATCTTGGCCAGGGCGTCGAAGCCGTCGTCGGCCAGCAGGACTTCATGCCCGCCCTGCTTGAGGAAAATCTCGGCGCTGCGGCGGATGGTGTTGCTGTCGTCAACCACCAGGACTTTGAGGGCAGGCGTTGTGCTCACGTTTCACTAGCTCCAGAGGGTGGGACAGAACGAGGAAAGCGAGACCGGAGAAATACCCTACCGGGTTCGCCAGGAAACCATCAAGCGCGCAGACCCCGACCTCAGATCTGCACCATTTCAAAATCTTCTTTGCGGGCGCCGCACTCGGGACAGGTCCAGTTCATCGGCACCTCAGCCCAGGGAGTGCCGGCGGCCACGCCATGCTCGGGTGCACCTGCGGCTTCGTCGTAAATCCAGCCGCAGATCAGGCACATCCAAGTCTTGGTTTCGGTCATGGTTATAGGGGGCATTGTCTTAGAATGCAAGCATTGTATCGAGCGACATAAGCCGCTCCGCAAGCCAGTTGGACCGGCTGTCGATCACGTTTGGCGCCCTGCGCAACGCACCCACCCGGGTGACCGCGCCACAACCCTTCCCCCCCTCCGTACCCATGCCCGATACACCCGCAACTTCCGCGCCCGAAACGGTCGAGAAGCCCGGCGAGATTTCCCTGCCGTGCGTGCTGACCTTCAACGCCAGCGATCCCAGCGGCGCGGGCGGCCTGAGCGCGGACATCACCGCCATGTCGAGCGCGTCGACGCACGTGCTGCCCATCGTCACGGGCGCCTACATCCGCGACACCTCCGACATCCACGACCACTACGCCTTCGATGAAGAAGCGGTGGCCGACCAGGCGCGCTGCGCGCTGGAGGACATGCCGGTGCAGGCCTTCAAGGTCGGTTTCGTGGGCAGCCCGGAAAACCTGAGCGTGATCGCGGAGATCACGACCGACTACAGCGAGGTCCCGGTCATCACCTACATGCCCGACCTCTCCTGGTGGGACGAGATGGCGATCGACACCTACCTGGACGCCTGCGCCGAACTGCTGCTGCCGCAGACCACGGTGCTGGTGGGCAACCACAGCACCTTGTGCCGCTGGCTGCTGCCCGAATGGGAAGGCGATCGCCCGCCCACCGCCCGCGAGGTGGCCCGCGCGGCCGCCGTGCACGGCGTGCCCTACACCCTGGTGACCGGGTTCAACGCGGCCGACCAGTACCTGGAAAGCCACCTCGCCACGCCCGAGACGGTGCTGGCCACGGCGCGCTACGAGCGCTTCGAAGCCACCTTCACCGGTGCGGGCGACACCCTGTCGGCCGCGCTGTGCGCGCTCATCGCGGGCGGCAGCGACCTGCAGGCGGCCTGCGCCGAAGCCCTCACCTACCTCGACCAGTGCCTGGACGCGGGCTTCCAGCCCGGCATGGGCCACGCCGTGCCCGACCGCCTGTTCTGGGCCCACGACGACGAGGGCGAGGAAGAAGAAGCCCCCGCCGAAGGCACGCCCGACAGCACACTCGACGCCAACGATTTCCCGCTCGACACCACGAGACATTGACCTTCGCTCCATGACCACCGATCGCAACCAGCAACTGTTCGACCGCGCCAAGGCGCTGATCCCCGGCGGCGTGAACTCGCCCGTGCGCGCCTTCCGCGCGGTGGGCGGCACGCCCCGTTTCGTGCAACGCGCCCAGGGCGCCCACTTCTGGGACGCCAACGGCCAGCGCTACATCGACTACATCGGCTCCTGGGGTCCGATGATCCTGGGCCATGGCCACCCGGCGGTGGTCGAGGCGGTGCAAAAGGCCGTGCTGGAGGGTTTCTCGTTCGGCGCGCCGACCGAGCGCGAGGTCGAGCTGGCCGAAGCCATCGTCGAACTGGTGCCCAGCATCGACATGGTGCGGCTGGTGAGCTCGGGCACCGAGGCCGGCATGAGCACCATCCGCCTGGCGCGCGGCGCGACCGGCCGCAAGAAGATCATCAAGTTCGAGGGCTGCTACCACGGCCATGCCGACGCCCTGCTGGTCAAGGCCGGCTCGGGCCTGGCCACCTTCGGCAACCCCACCAGCTCCGGCGTGCCGCCCGAGGTGGTGCAGCACACCCTCGTGCTCGAATACAACAACCTCGAACAACTCGAGGCCGCGTTCGCCGAGCACGGCCCTGAACTGGCCTGCCTCATCATCGAGCCGATCGCGGGCAACATGAACTTCGTGCGCGCCAGCGTGCCGTTCATGAAGCGCTGCCGCGAGCTGTGCACGCAGCACGGTGCCCTGCTCGCCTTCGACGAGGTCATGACCGGCTTCCGCGTGGCGCTGGGCGGCGCGCAAAGCGTGTACGCCCAACTCATCCCCGGCTTCGAGCCCGACATGACCGTGATGGGCAAGGTGATCGGCGGCGGCATGCCGCTGGCCGCCTTCGGCGCCAAGCGCGCGGTGATGGAACAGCTCGCCCCGCTGGGCGGCGTGTACCAGGCCGGCACGCTCTCGGGCAACCCGGTGGCCACGGCCTGCGGTCTGGCCACGCTCAAGGAAATTCGCCAGCCCGGTTTCTACGACAAACTCGCGGCCACCACGCGTTCGCTGGTTGATGGCCTCAAGGGCGCCGCCGCCGCCGAGGGCGTGGCACTGAGCGGCGACAGCGAGGGTGGCATGTTCGGCTTCTTCCTGTTCGACGAACTGCCGCAGAACTACGCCAAGGTGATGACGACCGACGGCCCGCGCTTCAACACCCTGTTCCACGGCCTGCTCGACCGCGGCGTCTACATCGCGCCGGCCCTGTACGAAGCCGGCTTCGTGAGCGCGGCGCACACGGCCCAGGACATCGAAGACACGGTGGCCGCGGCGCGCGAGGTGTTCAAGCAGCTGGCGCGCTGAGCGCGGGCTTCGGTCAGTACGCCCGAAAAAAACGGGCGTGCTCCCGGTGCATGTGCGAACGCAGCGTCAGCCAGTCCCGCAGCGCGGCCTGCGTCAGCGGCGACGGGTCCTGCGCGCACAGCTCGAAGGCGTCCCCGAGGCGCCTGAACTCGGCATCAAGATCGCGCTGCGGCGCCAGCGCATCCGGCATCGGGCCCATGGCGATGTCGGCATGGCCCCAGACCATGATCTCCGCAACAACGCGCCTTCGCTCCAGCATGAGGCGGCGGTGCATGGCCGAACGCCGGCGCGCACCGAAGCGGCGGAGCACGGGATTCGAGTCACCGGCTTGCACCATCGCCAGGATCACATCGAGCTGCTCGATCAGGTGAATCCAGGGCTCGGGCTGAAAACGCACGGTGGATGCTTCAGGCATCTTCTGCAGAGTGAGCATGCGGGTCTCCTGTTGTTGTTCTGGGTCGGCCGTCTGGATCGCGCCGGCCCAGAGAATAGAGAGCCGCCTTGAAAACAGCCATTTGATTGGCCGCATCCGAAGAATAGAAGTTAACTATTCAAGGTCGGGGACCCCGCAAGAAAAAGGGCCGCGGCAGGTTTCTGCGGCGGCCCGGAGGGCATTCAGGCGCGTGGCGCCGTTCGCTCAATGGCGGAAGTGGCGCACGCCGCTGTAGACCATGACGACACCGCGCTCGTCCGCCGCGTCGATCACTTCCTGATCGCGCATCGAACCACCCGGCTGGATCACGCAGCTCGCGCCCGCGTCCACCACCACGTCCAGGCCGTCGCGGAACGGGAAGAAGGCGTCGCTGGCCACCGCCGTGCCCTGCAGCGAGAGCTTGGCGTGGCCGGCCTTGATGCTGGCGATGCGCGCCGAGTCCAGGCGGCTCATCTGGCCCGCGCCCACGCCCATGGTCATGCCGTCCTTGCAGAACACGATGGCGTTGGACTTCACGAACTTCGCCACCTTCCAGGCGAACAGCAGGTCTTCGATCTGCTGTTCGGTCGGCTGCAGCTGGGTGACCACCTTGAGGTTGCTGCGTTGCAGCACGTGGTTGTCGGCGCTCTGGATCAGCAGGCCCGAGCCCACGCGCTTCACATCGCTGAGGTTCAGGCCCTTGTCCCACGCCGTGGCGCCGCCCGGGGGCAGCGCGATTTCGAGCACGCGCACATTGGCCTTGGCCTTGAAGACCTCCAGCGCCTCGGGCGTGTAGCCGGGCGCCATCAGCACCTCGACGAACTGCTTGCTGATTGCCTGCGCGCCCGCGCCATCGAGCACGCGGTTGAGCGCGATGATGCCGCCGAAGGCGCTGGTGGGGTCGGTCTGGAAAGCCTTGCCGTAGGCCTCCAGCGCGTCCTTGCCCACGGCCACGCCGCAGGGGTTGGCGTGCTTGACGATCACGCAGGCCGGCACCTCGAAGCTCTTGACACATTCCCAGGCCGCGTCGGCGTCGGCGATGTTGTTGTAGCTGAGTTCCTTGCCCTGCAGCTGCTTGGCCGTGACCAGCGAGCCCGGCGCGGGGTGCAGGTCGCGGTAGAAGGCGGCGCTCTGGTGCGGGTTCTCGCCGTAGCGCAGGTCCTGCAGCTTGACGAAGCGGCCGTTGCTCTGGGCCGGGTACTCGCTGCGGCGGGGCACGCTGGCGCCTTCCTCGAACTCGATGGACGAGAGGTAGTCGCTGATGGCCGCGTCGTAGTTGCTGATGCGGTTGAACGCGGCGACCGAGAGCGCGAAGCGAGTCCTGTCGCTGAGCTTGCCGCTGGCCTTGAGTTCGTCGATCACGGCCGGGTACTGGGCCGCGTCGGTCAGCACCGCCACGTCCTTCCAGTTCTTCGCGGCGCTGCGCACCATGGCCGGGCCGCCGATGTCGATGTTCTCGATCGCGTCTTCCAGCGTGCAACCGGCCTTGGCCACGGTGGACTCGAAGGGATAGAGGTTGACGATCAGCAGGTCGATGG
Source organism: Hydrogenophaga sp. FW305-3-2-15-A-LB1 (assembly GCF_058787875.1). Taxonomy (NCBI): domain Bacteria; kingdom Pseudomonadati; phylum Pseudomonadota; class Betaproteobacteria; order Burkholderiales; family Comamonadaceae; genus Hydrogenophaga; species Hydrogenophaga sp. FW305-3-2-15-A-LB1. The sequence continues at coordinate 27,001 of NZ_JBYTAE010000021.1, forward strand.
TCTCGATGCCATGGGTCTTGAGCGCGGCCATGTGCTCGGGCAGGTCGCGGCGCGCCAGCAGGCCGCCGTGCACCTTGGGGTGCAGCGTCTTCACGCGGCCGTCGAGCATCTCGGGAAAGCCCGTCACCTCGGCCACCTCGGTCACCGGCAGGCCTTTCTCGGCCAGCAGCTTGGCGGTGCCGCCGGTGGAGATCAGGGCCACGCCGAGGCCGTGCAGGGCCTGGGCGAGTTCGACGATGCCGGTCTTGTCGGAGACGGAAATGAGTGCGCGCATGGAAGAGAGGGCTTGGGAGGTTGGGAAATCGGTGGGCTCAGTCGATGAGCTTGTGTTCGAGCAGCTTCTTGCGCAGCGTGTTGCGGTTCAGCCCCAACCATTGCGCGGCGCGCGACTGGTTGTTCTGCGCCTGCTCCATCACCACTTCGAGCAAGGGTTTTTCCACCGCCTTGACCAGCATGTCGTGCAGGTTGGCGGGGTCGGTGCCGTTGAGGTCGCGGAAGAAGTCTTCCATGCTGGCACGCACACAGTCGTGCAATTTGTTCTGTTTCATGCGGCCAGTTTCCAGTTGTCGCTCGGGGTTGTTGTTGTGGTTTCGCCGGACGACCACTCGTCCAGGCTCTCGCTCACGCAGCGCAGCTGCGCCTCCACCGTGGTGACGGCGTTGACGCGCGAACGGAACAGGGCGGCCGCGCCGGGGGGCAGCGGCAGCGATTGCGCGTACCAGCCCAGGTGCTTGCGCGCGCTGCGCACACCGGTGGATTCGCCGTACAGGTCGTAGTGGTCGTGCAGGTGGTCGAGCAGCCAGACCCGCACGTCGGCCAGGTCGGGCGGCGGCAGGTGTTCGCCGGTGGCGAGGAAGTGGGCGATTTCACGGAAGATCCAGGGCCGGCCCTGGGCGGCGCGGCCGACCATGATGGCGTCGGCCCCGGTGCGGCGCAGCACCTCGCGCGCCTGCTCGGGGCTGTCGATGTCGCCGTTGGCCACCACCGGAATGCGCACGCGGCTCTTGATGTGGGCCACGGTGTCGTGCTCGGCCTGGCCCTTGTAGCCCTGCTCGCGCGTGCGGCCGTGCACGGTGAGCATCTGCACACCCGCGGCTTCGGCGGCCAGCGCGAGCGTGGGGGCGTTGCGCACGCTGGCGCACCAGCCGGTGCGCATCTTGAGGGTGACGGGCACGCCGTGCGGCTCGCAGGCGGCCACCACGGCCTGCACGATCTCGATGGCCAGCGCCTCGTCCTGCATCAGCGCCGAGCCGGCCCACTTGTTGCAGACCTTCTTGGCCGGGCAGCCCATGTTGATGTCGATGATCTGCGCGCCCCGGTCGATGTTGTAGCGCGCGGCGTCGGCCATCATCTGCGCGTCGGTGCCGGCGATCTGCACCGAGATCGGCGCGGCCTCGCCTTCGTGGTTGGCGCGGCGCGAGGTCTTGAGGCTGTCCTGCAGATCGGGGCGCGAGGTCACCATCTCGCTCACCGCATAGCCCGCGCCCAGGCGCTTGCACAGCTTGCGGAATGGCCGGTCCGTCACCCCCGCCATGGGCGCGACGAACAGGGCATTGGGCAGGGTGAAAGCCCCGAGTTGCATGGCGGTGGGAGAATCGGTGTCGAGCGGTGGAACTGCCGCGATCCCTGCTAACGCGGGGGGCGAAGGAACGCGATTGTATCTGCCTGTTTTTTCAGCAGGCGATATGTCGGCACCCTTTTTGCCCTCTCCCTCCGACTTCCCGATCGCCGGTCTCTCCCACCCCCGGATTTCGCCGCCCATGCCCGACTGGATCACCTACCTGATAGAGCTGCTGGCCCTGCCCGAATTCGGCCTGAGCACGGTCTTCGTGGTGTCCTTCATATCGGCCACCTTGCTGCCCCTGGGGTCGGAGCCGGCGGTGTTCGGCCTGATCAAGATCAACCCGCATCTCTTCTGGCCCGCCATCCTGGTGGCCACCGCCGGCAACACGGCCGGCGGCGCCGTGAGCTGGCTCATGGGCCTGGGCACGCACAAGGTGGTGGACCGAGCGCGCGGCAACCACGTCGATCTGCGCGCGCTGCAATGGCTGGAGCGCTTCGGCCCCAAGGCCTGCCTCATGTCCTGGCTGCCGGTGGTGGGTGACCCGCTGTGCGCCGTGGCAGGCTGGCTCAAATTTCCGTTCTGGCCCTGCCTGGCCTACATGGCCATCGGCAAGTTCGCCCGCTACCTCACCATGACGGCCGCGCTGTTGTGGTTCTTCCCTGGAACCCTGCATCCATGACCGTTGCCAGCAACCGCCTGCCACGCGCCCTCTGGGCCCTGATGGTGGGCAACTTCGTGATCGGCACCGGTGTGATGGTGGTGCCCGGCACGCTCAACGACATCAGCCACTCGCTGGGCGTGTCGATCCCGCAGGCCGGCCAGCTGATCACGGCCGCGGCCATCCTGATGGGCCTGGGCGCGCCGCTGTTCGCCAGCCTGGTCGCGGGCTGGGACCGGCGCCGCCTGCTCACGATCTCGCTGATCTGGTACGGCGTGCTGCTGCTGGCCTGCGCGCTGGCACCCAACTACGCCAGCCTGATGCCGCTGCGCGTGCTGGCCGTCATCGCGCCGGCCATCTTCACGCCGCAGGCGGCGGCCAGCGTGGGCCTGCTGGTCGGCCCGGCGATGCGCGGGCGCGCCATCACCTTCATCTTCCTGGGCTGGTCGCTGGCCTCGGTGCTGGGCATGCCGCTGTCGGCCTGGATCAGCAGCGAACTCAACTGGCGCTGGGCCTTCGGGCTGGTGGCGCTGACCTCGTTCCTCAGCGGCGCCTGGGTGTGGCGCGAGATGCCCGACGGCATCAAACCGGCCGCGCTGTCGCGCGAGGCCTGGGGCCGCACCCTGGGCTCGGCCCCGCTGATGACCGCCGTGGCCGTGACGCTGCTCTTCTCCTTCGGGCAGTTCACGCTGTTCTCCTACTTCGCCCCCTACTTCGCGCAGACCCTGGGCGCGGGCGGCGGACTGCTGTCGCTGATCTTCCTGTGGTTCGGCGTCTTCGGCCTGGCAGGCAATGTCGCGGTCACGCGCTCCATCGACCGCATCGGCGCGCCCCGGGCCGTGCTGATCACGCTGTGCGCCATCGTGCTGAGCCTGCTGCTCTGGCCGCTGGGCCGCTACGGCGTCTGGGCCCAGGCCTTCGTGCTCATCCCCTGGGCGCTGGGCTGCTTCTCGTGCAACTCGGCGCAGCAGGCGCGGCTGGTGCAGATCTCACCCGAGCTGGCCCCGGCCACCGTGGCGCTCAACACCTCGGCCCTGTATGGCGGGCAGGCCCTGGGCGCGGCGCTGGGCGGCGTGATGATCGCCCAGGGCCGCATGATGAACCTGCACCAGGTCGGCCTGGCCGTGATGCTGGTCGCGATGGCCGTGAGCCTGTGGGCCGCGTGGCTTCAGAAACGCTCGTGCGCGGCGAGGTAGCGCCACTGGCCTGAAGGCAGGCCGTCCAGGCCGATGCGGCCCAGGCGCTGGCGCCGCACCGAGGCCAGGCGCAGGCCGGCACGCTCGGCCAGGTGCGCCACCTGCCCCGGCAGCGTGCCCTTGATCGCCAGCCGCAGTCGCCGCTCGCTCTGCCAGCTCGCGCGCGCCGTGGGCACGGCCCAGCCGTCGAAGAACAGCGCCTTGCCCAGCGACTGCAGCACCGCTTCGCGCCGCGCGTCGTCGTCGAGTTCGGCATCGTCCTGCACCTCCACGAGCCACTCGTGTTCCAGCGGCGAGGAGGCATCGGTGATCTTGCGCGCCACGCCCGGGTTCTGCGTGAACACCATCAGGCCGCTGGCAAGCACCTCCAGCGGCGAGACCGGCAGCAACTTGTGGCCATGCGCCTTGAGCGGGCGCACGCCCGAGCGGTCGCCCTTGAAGCGCGCACCCGGGGCGAACCAGCGCGCGGCCAGCTCGTCGGGCAAGGGCGATTCGTCGGGCAGTGCCTGGCCCGAGGGCTTGTGCCAGACCAGCGTGACCGGCACCAGCGGTTCCAGCCGTGCCTTCGGATCGAGCTCCACGGCCTGCTCGTCGCGCACGCGCGCCATGGGCTCCTCGACCACGGTGCCGTCAACCCGCACCCAACCGCCAGCAATGTAGTGTTCGGCGTCGCGGCGTGAGCACGGCAGTTGGGCCGCGAGCCGTTTGGCCAGGCGCTGGGGTTCGGGACGGATCGGTGCTTCGTTCATGCCGCCGACTCTACCCCCTGTTCGGGCCTGTCCAGGCAGAAGAACGCATCGCAGGCCGCCGCGTGGCACAGGCGGGGCCGACATTGTTCCTGTCGATGTGCAACACCAGCGGGATCAATGGGCCTGCGGGGGGTCGATCCGTATGATCGTCCGAAGGACAAGCCGACAAAAAAACCGCGAGGAGACACCCGCATGCACCGCCCCGATTTTTCTTTCGATCAACCCGCCGGGCCTCGCTGATGTGGTTGCGCATGGAGGATGTGCGAAACGGCGCGCGCCAGCGCCTGCCTCGCTTCGTGTTCGACTATGTGGATGGCGGCGCGGAGGATGAGGCCTGCCTTCATGGCAATGGCAGCGACCTCGCCGCGCTGCGCCTGCTGCCGAACTGCCTGAAGGACACCACCACGATCGACACCCGGGTCGAGGTGTTTGGCCAGACCTGGTCGCGCCCGCTGGGCGTGGCCCCGGTCGGTTTCAACGGGCTGGTGCGCCCTGGTGGCGATGTGCTGCTGGCGCGCGCGGCGGCCTCGCAGGGCATTCCCTTCGTGTTGTCCACCGCCTCGAACGAGCGGCTGGAAGCGGTGCGCGCCGCGGCGCCCGATGCCGTGCAGTGGATGCAGCTGTATGTGATGTCGGACCGCGCCATCGCGGAGCAGATCGTGCGGCGCGCGGCGGCCGCGGGCTATGGCGCGCTGGTGCTCACCGTCGATGTGCCGGTCAGCGGCATGCGCGAGCGCGACCTGCGCAACGGGTTCAAGCTGCCGTTTCGCCCCGGGCTGCGCACGCTGTGGGACCTGGCGAGCCACCCCGCGTGGTCGCTGGGCATGGCGCGCGCCGGCTCGCCCGGCTTTGTGAACCTGTCCGAAAGCACCGACGGCGCCGCGTCGGCCCAGCTGCAGGCCGCGCTGCTGGCGCGCGCCATGGACCGCAGCCTGGTCTGGGACAGCCTGGCCTGGCTGCGCCGGCTGTGGGCGGGCCCGCTGCTGCTCAAGGGCGTGCTGCGCGCGGACGATGCCGCGCGGGCCCTGCGGGCCGGTGTGGACGGTCTCATCGTGTCCAACCACGGCGGGCGCCAGCTGGACGCGGCACCGTCGACGATCTCGGTCTTGCAGGGCATCGTGCAATCCGTTGAAGACCGCGTCCCGGTGTTCATCGACAGCGGGTTCCGGCGCGGCAGCGATGTGGTCAAGGCCTTGTCGCTGGGCGCGCGCGGCGTGTTCGTCGGCCGCCCGGCGGTGTGGGGCCTGGCCGCCAACGGTGAAGCCGGCGCGCGCGAGGCACTGGGCCTGATCGGCACCGAGATCGAACGAACACTCACGCTGATGGGGGCGGCTTGCGTGCGCGACCTCGGCCCGGACCACGTCACCCGTTCATGGACCTTCCAACCACAGGCAAGCACACGATGAATGAGATTCCGACCATCACCGGCGTCAGGGCGCGCGCGGTCAACGTGCCGCTGGAGTACCCGGTGCGCACCAGTGTGGGCGTGGTGGCCACCTCGCCGCTGGTGCTGATCGACATCGAGACCAGCACCCAGGTGGTCGGCCACGCCTACGTGTTCACCTACACGCCCATCGCGCTGGAGGCCACGCGCGTGCTGGTCGAGTCGATCGGCCGGGCATTGGTGGGCGAACGCGTCGTGCCGTTCGAACTGGACCGCTGGTTCTCGCAGCGCTTTCGCCTGCTGGGCCGCACCGGCATCACCACCATGGCGTGCGCGGGCATCGACATGGCGCTGTGGGACATCCTGGCGAAGGCGCAGGGCCTGCCGCTGGTGACGCTGCTGGGCGGCAAACCCAAGCCGGTGCCGGCCTACGACAGCCACAGCATGGATGGCATCGAACTGGGCACCTCGCGCGCCGCGCGCGCCGCCGCGCAAGGGCACCGCGCCATCAAGACCAAGATCGGCTACCCCACGCTGGCCGAAGACCTGCAGGTGGTGCGCGCGCTGCGCCGCGCGGTCGGGCCCGAGGTGGAGATCCTGGTGGACTACAACCAGGGCCTCACCGTGCCCGAGGCGATCCGCCGCATCGGCGCGCTGGAAGGCGAAGGCATCGCCTGGGTGGAGGAGCCCACGCTGCAGGAGGACCTGCGCGGCCACGCCGAGATCCGCCGCCACACGCGCATTCCGGTGCAGATGGGCGAAAACTGGTGCGAGCCGACGGACATGCAGCTCGCGCTGGACGCGGGTGCCTGCGACCTCGCCATGCCCGACGCCATGAAGATCGGCGGCGTGACGGGCTGGCTCAAGGCCTCGGCCCTGGCCCAGGCCCGGGGCATCCCCATGTCCAGCCACATCTTCCAGGAGATCAGCGTGCACCTGCTGGCGGTGACCCCCACGGCGCACTGGCTGGAGCGCATGGACCTGGCCGGGGCCATCCTGCAAAACCCCCTGGTGTTCGTCGACGGCCAGGCTCAGTGCCCGCAGGAACCCGGCGTGGGCCTCTCGTGGAACGAAGCGGCCGTGGCGCGCTTCGCGGTGTGAGCGCTCAGGAACTGCGCCAGCAGCAGATCGAACAGCTCGGCGCGCTCCAGGTGGGCCGCATGCGCCGCGTGGGGCAGGACCGCGAGGCCGGCGCCGGGAATGCGCCGCGCGAGGTCCACGGCGGCCTCCAGGCGCACCGTCTGGTCGCGCTCGCCCACGACGACCAGCACGGGTGAGCGCACACCGCCGAGTTGCGACGCCACGTCGAAACCCCGGCAGGCCACCATGGCGGCCACGGCGGCGTCCAGCGCCATCTGCGAACCCTGCCGCACCGCATCGGCAAAGTCCGGATCGCGCGGGCCGGCCAGGAACCAGGTGGCGACAATGCGCTCCACCGTGCGTTCGATGCCTTCGCGCTGCAGCCGGGCGGCGGTTTCGTCCACCGACTCGAAGCGGCCACCCTCGGCCAGGGAAGAGAAGGTGCCGTACAGGACCGCGCGGCCCACGCGCTGCGGGTGGTGGATCAGCAGGTGCTGCACGACGAAGCCGCTCATGGAATGCCCCACGACGTGGAAGCGGCGCAGGCGGTAGCGGTCGGCCAGGCTCAGCACGTGCCGGGCCATGGCGTCGATGGAGCGCAGCGGCGGCTCGGCGCGCCGTGCGCCGAACCCGGGCCAGTCGGGCGTGAGGACCGTGAAGGCCTCTTGCAGCGAAGCGGCCACGCGGTCCCAGGTGCGTGCGTTGCTGCAGAAGCCGTGCAGCAGGATGACCGCCTCGTGGACAGGCTCGCCGGGTGGCGCGGCGGTGTCGTCGACGCGCATGCTCAGACCGGGCGGATGTTCAGGCGCCGGATCAGGTCGCCCGACAGGTCGTACTCCGCCTTAGCCAGCTGGCGCACCGCGTCCGGCCCGCCCTTGAGGCGGTCGCAGCCCATCTCGATCAGCTGGGCCTGGATGTGGGGTGGCGCCAGGGCCTTGTCCACGGCGCTGGCGACCTGGCGGCAGATCGCGTCGGGCGTGCCGGCCGGTGCCATGAGCGCGAACCAGCCGCCGATGGTCACGCCGGGCACGACCTCGGCCACGGCCGGCACGTTGGGCAAGGCCGCCAGGCGGCTGGTGCCGCAGACCGCGAGCGGCTTCAACTGGCCTGCCTTGATCAGGCCCGAGGCGGGCGTGTAGGCCACGATGCCGATGGCGACCTGGCCCGAGGTCAGGTCCGTCACCATGGCCGAGCCGCCCTTGTAGGGGATGTGGCTCAGGTCGCCCTTGCTGCGTTCGCGCAGCATCTCGCCGATCAGGTGCATGGGCGTGCCCGCGCCGGGCGTGCCGTAGGTCACCCGCCCGCGCCGGCTGGCCTCGAGCACGCCTTCGAGCGTCTGGGCCGGCGCGGCCGGGCCGGCGACGACCACCAGGCCGATGTTGGTGACGGGCGCGATCGGCACGAAGGAATCGAGCTGCACGCCGCTGTTCGGAAAGAGGTGCGGGTTGGTGCCCAGCATCGAGTTGGTGGCCGACAGCAGCGTGTAGCCGTCCGGGCGGGCCTTGGCGACCATGGCCGCGGCGATGTTGCCGGCGGCGCCCTGGATGTTATCGATCACGATGGCCTGGCCCAGCGCCTGGTGGAGCTGTGGCGCCATCAGGCGCGTGACTACGTCGCTGCTGCTGCCCGGCCCGAAGCCGCCGTAGATCTTGATCGACTGGGTCGGGAAGGTTTCGCCCGACGCGCCCAGGGGCAGGCCGGTGGCGGCGGTGGCGGCCAGGCCGGCCATGAAGGTTCTTCTTTGCATGATGTCTCCTCGTTCAGGTGGAAAAGACGCCCGCCGCCGAAGGCACGGGCGCCACGGTGGGGTCAGACCATTCGGTACTTTTCGTGCATCGGCGTGGGGCCCGCGTTGCCGCGGGTCAGGGCCTTGTCGCGCCCGCCGAAGCGGGCGATCAGGTTGTCCTGGTCGCGCTTGGCCTGGCGGTCCACCGCGTCGGGATCGAGCATGGCGCGCAGCGCGGCTTGCAGCGATTCGAGTTCGCCCGCATACCGGGGATCGCCGGCCAGGTTGATGCACTCCTCGGGGTCCGTCTCGAGGTGGAACAGCTCCGACGCGTGGCCGACGTAGTGGTGGTACTTGAAGCCGTTGCGCGCGACCATGTAGGCGGCCGATGCCGAGCCCACGGCGTGGTACTCGCTGAAACCCAGGCGAACGGGATCGTCGGGCTGCGCGGCCAGGGCCACGAGCGACTGGCCGGCCAGGTCCCGCTCTTCTTCCAGCACCGGCACCTGGCAGGCTGCCAGCGCCGTGGGGTAGACATCGACCAGGTTGACGTTGGTCTGCCGCACGCTGGCCTGCGGGATGCCGGGCCCCGCCAGGATCATCGGCACCGAGGTCGACTCGCGGTACAGCGTGGACTTGTTCCAGAGCCCGCGCGCGCCCAGGTTGTCGCCATGGTCGGCGCTGTAGATCACGGTGGTGTTGTCCTCGAAGCCCTGCTCCTTCAAGGCCGACAGCAGCCGGCCGACCTGCGCGTCCATGAACGAGATCAGGCCGAAGTAACACGCGCGGGCGAGCCGCCGGCGGTCGTCGGTGCCCAGGGCGGCGTCGTGGTCCCAGTGCCGCTTGAGCCGCTCCACCCAAGGGTGCCGGACATCGTCCGGACCGCTGAGCTTGGATGCGGGAATGCCATCGAGCGGGTACTTGCTCAGCCACTCGTCCGGCACCACCAGCGGCATGTGGGGGGCGACGAAGCCCACGAACAGGGCCCAGGGGGCATCGCCGCCTTCACGGCCGCTTTCGTGGCCGCGTTCGCGGATCCATTCGCAGGCCAGGTCGGCCACGCGCTGGTCGTAGCGGTTGTAGCTGGACTCGCCGGCCCCGAGCTCATCGAAGATGGGTGAGTGCCCGCGCGTGGCCGGCAGCGGCGAGCGCACGGAGCCCCAGACAAGGCCGATGCCGTCGAGGATGTGCAGGGGCTCGTGCTGCGCGCCGAAGCCGGTGGGGTCGCTGGCCTGCCGGTAGTGCAGCTTGCCGATCGACTCGGTGCGCACGCCGGCCTGCGCGAGGCGATGGTGCCAGCTGGTCCAGCGCCCTTCGTAGGCGATGGCGTTGTCCCAGTAGCCGGTGTGGTGCGTCCAGCGCCCGGTGGCGAGGCCGGCGCGGGCAGGCACGCAGATGGGGCTGGGCGTGTAGGCGTTGGTGAAGCGGGTGCCACGCCGCGCGAGCCGGTCGAGGTTCGGCGTGTACATCCAGTCGGCGCCCGAGCAGCCCATGTAGCGGGGGTCGTGCTCGTCCGAGAGGATGAAGAGCAGGTTGCGCGAGGCGGGTGTTTTTTGTTGTGAAGACAACTTCAGAGCCCTTTCATGCGGGGAAGTGGGTTCATCGAGCCGCGCTCGAGCAGTTCGAGCGTGCCGGCCTGCGGGTCCAGCCGGACGCGGTCGCCGCTGAGCAGCACCGCAGTGGGGTCTTCGTTCAGCCGGTCGATCATGGGCATGCCGGCCAACACCGCGCCCTGCCACACGACGGGGTTGGCGCGCCGGCACACCAGCGCCAGTGGAGCCAGGCCCCGCTCGCGCAGGTCCAGCAGGGCCCAGGAGGTGGCGATGCCGCCTTTGGGGGTGGTGAACACGTAGATGCGCCCGGCGGGGCTTTCGCCGAAGAGATCGTGGCCCGGCCGCGAGAACGTGCCGCGCTCGCGGTCGAGGTCGTAGCGGGCATTGAAGCCGTGGTGGGAGACGATGGCGATGCCCTCCACCGCCGTTCCACAGCCGGCGGGGCCGTGCCATGCCGTAATGGGTGGGCGGCTCATGCGAGGCGCCCCCGGATGGCGGCCTCGACGCACTCGGCGACGCCCGCCAGCGCAATGCCGTAACCGGCGCCGCGCAGGATGTTGGCCAGCTTCGCCGATGGCGTGGCGAGGGTGCGTGCACCCATGGCCTGGCGGACCAGCGCCGGGGCCATGACATAGAAGCAGGTGCCCGTGATGACCTCGCCGCCGGCCGCCGTCAGCCTGTCCAGGAAACCCAGGCGCGAGAGCTCGGCCTCCACCTGGGCGTTGACGGTCATGATCAACCGGGTGCCCTGGGCCACATGCCTTCCGTCCAGCAGCTGCACCACCTGCACCGCTTCCTGGATCGAGAGTTGCGGCGCGCTGAAGACCACCAGGTCCAGCCGCTCCTGCCGGTCGAAGTCCGCCCGGAAGATGCCCTGCAGGTCCGCGCGGTGGACCTGTCGCCGGACCTGCGGCACCGCGCCGCCGCAGGCCTCTTCCAGCGTGGGCGCCTCCGGGGTCGCACCCACCACATGAAACATGGCGACCGAACCGAAGCTGGCGACCGCCGCCGCGAAGTGCTTGAGTTCGTCGATGCCGGGGTCGCTGCCGGGCGCGATCACGGCGGGCACCGTCCAGTAGTCCGCCACCTCGGCGCCCACCAGCGCGCCCAGCGCCGACCAGTCGGCCGTGCCCTGCAGCGGGAAGGTCAGCTCGAACACCCGGGTCGCGAACCGGTTCTGGGGCAGGTGAAAGCCGTATGCCGGCACCAACCCCGTCAGCGCAGCGGCCACCGAGGCCGGTCCGGCCTCGTAGTTGGAGCGCGCGCCCACGACCCCGTTGGCGAAGGCCACGGCGCCGGTGTCACCCCAGGCGAGGTGCTGCCGGAAACGCGGCGGTGTCACGGTCTGGTAGTTGATGCAGGTGGAACTGTCCAGGCAACCCATGCCGCGCAGGGCGGCGTGCAAGCGGGACTCGGCGTCCAGCTGGCTTTGCGGCACCCCATAGGCGCAGGACCGCCCGAAATCGACACTGCAGGCCGCGGTGACGCTGGGCACGCTCACCCGGGCGCCGTCGCGCGCGAGCGACTCCACCAGCCGGATGCCGGCTTCGCCCATGGTGCCGGCCTCGGCGCCGACCTGGGCCGAGGCCACGGGCACGAAACGCTGCGCGCCCAGGATCTTGCCGACCTGCACCTGCTGCCCGATGGCCCAGCGCAGGGGCTCCCCCAGCGCGCCCCGGGCCATGGCCTGTTGGCGTTCGTCCAGTTTCATGCGGCGCTCATTCCAGGCGTTCCGCCGCTTGTTGCAGCCGGTCCAGCAACGACTCCAGTTGGCGGAGGTCCGACCGGCTGAAGGCGGACTCCAGGTGCCGCTGCCGCTGCTGGGACACTCGCGAGCCCTTGAGATGCAAGGTCTGGCCGCGCTGGCTCAGGCTCAACTGGAACTGGCGCCTGTCGGCGGGATCGGCGGTCTTGACGACCATGCCGTCCTTCTCCAGCTGGGCCAGGGTGCGGCTGATCCAGCCCTTGTCGATGTCCAGCGTCTGCACCAGGGCGTTGAACGAGATGCCCGGGCGGCTGCCGATGACCGAGAGCACGCGCCACTCGGCCACCGAGATGCCGACCTCCCTCGGCAAGGCGCGGGCGGCGGACCGGCTCAGGGTGCTGGCCAGCACGACGACGCGGTAGGTCAGGTTCTGCGTGACGTCCACGCCTTGGCTGGTCTGTTCACAGTCCATGGGGTCTCCAGGTGTCAGGAAAGAAGGGGCGAAGCGGGCCCCGCGAGCCGGATCACATCGGACCGGGACGAATGGCCGGCCAGGTCGAAGGCGCGGCGCGCCGCGTGCACGGCCGAGGGAAAGAGGTCCGCCAGCAGAAGCCCTTCGGCCTCGGGCGCCAAGGGTTCGCACAGGGCGTCGCCATTCGGCGCGTAGATCTGCGCGTGGCCGCCGCCCAACCGCAGCTGGTCGGCCTTGGCCGGGGTGTCGCACACCAGCGCGCGCATCTCGTCGTTGACCAGCGCGCAGGGCGCGAGCACGTAACACCCACCCTCGACCGCGTAGGTCCGGCTGATGGCCAGAAAGGTCTGCGGGCTGGACATGTTGGGGATGCCCACCAGCGGAAAACCGGGCCACGAGGCCACATGGAGAAATTCGTGCTGCAGATGCATCGCGTGTTTGAGCAAGGGGTGCCGGTGCTCGGCGCAGGCCAGCGCCCCGATTCGGCCGGCGCTGCTGTCCACCACGGGCAGGTCGTGCGCGCCGCCTTCCGAGAAGATCTGCATTTCCAGCGGCCCCGGCTTGAGCTTGCGCCGCCGGAACAGCGTGCGCCCGGTCTCGTCCACCAGCCACTGCGTGATGAACAGGCGCTCGCCCTCCTGCTCCGCCACCCCCATCAGCACCACGATCCGGTGCTCGGCGGCGGCCTGCGCGATCGCGCCGCACGCCGCGCCGTCGAAGCGCAACGCCTGCGCCCGGTAGCGGGCCGAGAGGCCCGAGCGCTGGGCCCAGGCCGCGCCGTCGAGCCAGATCCACCACGGGTAGCCGGGCAGCCAGACCTCGGGGAAGGCCACCACCCGGGCACCCTGGCGCGCGGCCTGCGCGATCAGGTCCACCGCCTTGTGGACCGAAGCCTCCAGGTTCAGGTAGACCGGCGCGGCCTGCACCACGGCCACACGGACGGGATCGTTGGGCGACATGGAATGCCGGGTCCTATTCTGTTGTCAAGACAACGAAATGATAAGAAACCACGGCGGCAAGTCAACTGCTGCGCCATCGACCTTGGCGCTGTTGCAGATCGATGGCGTGAATGCCGGGGTCAGAGGCCGCTGAGGGCGCGCACCACTTCTTCACGCAGCCAGCGGTGCGCGGGTGCGCCGTCCTGCCGCGTGTGCCAGTGCAGGCGCACCTCGAACGGCGGGATCGGCACCGGCAGATCGACCACCCGCACGCGGTGCTGGCTCGCAAAAAGCCGCGCGACCCGGCTCGGCAGCACGACGACGAGGTCGCTGTCTTCCACCAGGCTGGGCAGCACGGAGAACTGCGGCACCAGGGCCACCACGTTGCGCTGGATGCCCCGCTCGGCCAGCGCGCCGTCGATCAGCGCATGGCCCGAGGACGGGGAGGTCACCATCACGTGACGGGCCCGGCTGAAGGTGTCGAGGTCGATGGCGCCCACTGCGGCAGGGTGCTGGTCGGCCAGCATGCACACGTAGTGCTCGCGGAACAGCAGCTCGTTGCGCGTGTGCGTGTGCAGGTTGGGGAGGTTGCCCAGCGCGAGGTCGAGCGTGCCGCGCGCGAGGTCGTCCAGGATCGTGTCGGAGAGCTGGACGAACTCCACCTGGATCCGGGGCGCCACCACCTGGAACAGCCTGAGCAGGGGCGGTGTGAAGAACAGCGAACCGATGTCGGACAGCGCGATGCGGAACCGCCGGGTGGAGCTGAGCGGCGCGAAGCCGGAACGCGCGTCCACCGTTCCCTCGATCGCGGTGAGCGCCACACGCAGGTGCTCGTACACGCGCTCGGCGATCGCGGTGGGCACCAGCCCCGCGCTGCCCCGGGAAAACAAGCGGTCGTCGTACAGCTCGCGCAGCTTGGACAGCGCATGGCTCATCGTGGGCTGGGTGAGGTTCAGGCGCTCGGCGGCCTGCGTGACGCTCTTGGTCTCGTAGATCGCAACGAAGGCGCGAACCAGGTTCAGGTCAAACCGCGCGGGTGATTCGTTCATGCTGCCCCCTCGATATGCGGCCGGGATTATATCGACCGCATCTATCGAACAGGCCCGCCCCCAGCACGAGGCCTGAGCCGCCTCGGCGCCGCGCCGCATGTTCGCTGGCGAACAGTCGCGAGGCGCCGTTCGGTCTTACCCTGGCGACCTCCTTGTTCGACAGAGGTTTTCGCCATGTCCACTGAGTTCTCTTCCTGGTTCACGATCGAGACCAACGGCAACCCCGCCCGGGAGGGCGTTTACGAGACCACCGCGCTGGGCATTCCTGGCGAGAGCCACAGCGTGCTCCAGCACGGCTTCCGGCACTGGGATGACGGCAGTGGCTGGGGCGACCTGGGCGCCACGCCGGACGCCGCCCTGGCGATGAAGGACCACCGCCCGGTGTTCCCGTTCAACGTTCGCCACTGGCGCGGCCGGGCGCTGCCGCCGGACTGAGGCTCGGCCGCTCAGGACGCGGGCAAGCGCACCCAGGCTGTGACCAGAGCGCCCAGGGCCACCACGATCAGCGTGTCGAGCACGAGCAGGGCCTGTCGATCCGACCGGGCGCGAACGAAGGCACGGGCACCCACGCGCATGCCCAGCACCATCGTGGGCCAGAGCAGCAGGGCCCAGCCCACGGCCTGCGCGCCCAGCAGCGACGGCCCGCCCGCCCAGGCGGCAAGGCCGCTCCACAACAGCGCGTAGGCGCTGATCCAGAGCAGCGCGCTGATCATGGTGGCGCGCAGCAACCGGGGATGCAGGCCGCTGGCGGTCATGAGCAGCGCGGCCACGATGCCGCCCGAGGCGGCGAAGCCGTTGAGCAGACCGGAACCCACCCCGGCGAGGTGGCGCCATCCGGCCGTGGGGGCCAACCGGTGCCCCAGGGTGAACCGCACGCCGGTCGCGCCCGCGAGCACCAGGGCGCTGATCAGCACGCGGACCACGGCCGGGTCCAGCCAGGCCAGCCCAGCCAGCCCCACGGGCACGAACAGCAGGTTGCCGGCCAGCAGCGAGCGGTGCCAGCCGCGGTGCACATCGGGCATCACCTGGCGCACGCTGCCCGCGGAGGCCGCCACCTCCAGCATCAGCACCGCGACCACCAGCGGACCAGGCAGCACGAAGGGCGAGAGGCCGGCCACCACGAGCGCCGAGTAGCCGAAGCCCGAGAAGCCCCGCACCACGCCCGCACCGAACGAGATGGCGATGCCCAGGCACAGCACCCAGGCGGGGCCAGGCCAGAGGGTGGCCGCGAGGGCGGCTGGGGTGTCCACGCGCTCAGCGCTGCAGCACCAGATCCGCGCCCTTTTCCCCGATCATGATCGAGGGCGCATTGGTGTTGGAAGCCGGCATGGTGGGCATGATCGACGAGTCGATCACGCGCAGCGCCTGCAGGCCCCGCACGCGCAGCTGGGGATCGACCACGGCCAGGTCGTCGACGCCCATGCGGCAAGTGCCCACTGGGTGGAACGAGGTGGCCGCGGACTGCTTGACATAGTCGAGCAGTTCGTCGTCGGTGTGCGCCAGAGCGCTGGGCCGGGTCTCGCGCACGATGAAGCTCGCCAGCGCGCCCTGGGCCGCGACTTCGCGCGCCAGCCGCACCGAGGCCACCACGTCTTCCTGGTCCTCCCGTTCCGCGAGGTAACGCGGGTCGATGGCGGGATCGGCCAGGGGGTCGGGGCTGGCGAGGTGCACCTGGCCGCGCGACTGCGGGCGCAGCTGGAAGCAGCCGATCGAGAAACCCGGGTAGGGGTCGAGCATGGCGCCGGGCGTGCCGCCGGTGGTCATCTCGAAGCGCGTGTTGCCGCTGAGCTGGGCGAGCTGGATTTTCACGCTCGGTCGCTGGCGGCCCAGGCGGCGGTCGCGCTCGGTGCGCGCCAGCGCGTGGATGGTGAAGGCGGGCGTGGCCATGAGCCCTTTGCGGGTGGTGAGGTAGCGCAGCCCGAGCAGGGTCTGCCGCCACGGGTGGCCCACCACCTGGTTCAGGCCGAGCGGCCGATTGGCTTCGAAGGTGACGCGGGTCTGGACGTGGTCGATCAGGTTTTCGCCGACGCCGGGCAGGTCTTTCACCACCGGGATGCCCAGGGCCTGCAGGCGCTCGCCCTGGCCGATGCCCGAGAGCTCGAGCAGCTGCGGCGACTTGATCGGACCGGCCGAGAGGATCACCTCGCGCGCGGCCTTGGCGATGCCGCGAACGCCTTCGCGGATGTATTCGATGCCGACCGCACGCGTGCCCTCGAACAGCACGCGCGTGACCTGGATCTCGGTCGCCACGCGCAGGTTGCTGGCGGGGCGACCGCGCAGGTAGGCGGTGGCGGTGTCGCAGCGCTGCCCGTGGCGGGTGTTGAGCTGCAGGTAGCCCACGCCTTCGTACTGGCGGCCGTTGTAGTCCTCGTTGGCGGGAATGCCGGCCGAGACGCAGGCGGCGTGGAAGGCGTCGGACAACGCGTCGGGCATGGCGCCGAGCGAGCTGATCGTCACCGGCCCTTCGCGCCCCCGGCAGACGGCGTCACCCAGGGTGGTGTTTTCGAGGCGCTTGAAGTAGGGCAGCAGTTCGCGGTAACCCCAGCCTGCACAGCCCAGGCCGCGCCAGTGGTCGTATTCCTCGGCTTCGCCGCGCACGTAGATGGTGCCATTCACACCGCTGCTGCCGCCCAGCATGCGGCCACGCGGCCAATAGACCGACTGGCCGACCAGGGCCTGCTGCTCCTGCGTGCGGAACTGCCAGACGTAGCGAGGGTCGCCGACCACCTTGGCGATGCCGATGGGCGCGCGCACCCAGAAATCGCGCTCGCGCGACGCGCCCGCTTCGACAAGCAGCACGCGTCCAGCCTGCCGCTCGGCCAGGCGCGTGGCGAGCGCGGGGCCGGCCGAGCCGGCGCCGACGACGATGTAGTCATAGTGCTCTTCTTGGTTCATGGACATGGCCCCTGCCAGGTTCAGTCGAAGGCGATGACGGCGCCGGGCGCGGGCGTGAAGCCCAGGTCGCCGCGCGCGATGACGGCATCGCGCCCGCCGTTCTGCGCCAGCAGCTCGGCCTGGCGCTGTTTCGCGCGCTGGTCCACCTCGTCGGGGTCGCAGATGCGCTGCAGCCGCTCGCGGCACTCGTCGAGCACGCGGGCGTACTTGGCGTTGGCCGCGAGGTCGGTCAACTCCTCAGGGTCGGTCTCCAGGTCGAACAGCTGCGCGGGGTAGCCGATGTAGTGCACGTACTTGTAGCGGCCGTGGCGGATCATGAAGGCGCCGGTGGTCGAGCCCATGCCGTGGTACTCCACGAGCACGTTGCGGTCGGGCACCTCGCCGGCCGCGAGTTCGAACAGCGTGGTGCCGGGGAAGCCCTCGCGCAGGGCGGTTTCCTGGTTGCCCACGGCGTCGAGGATGAAGGGGTACACGTCCACGTGGCTGACCGGCGTGTCCACCGAACGGCCCTTTGGAATGCCGTCGCCCGCGATGATGAGCGGCACGCCAGCGGTTTCCTCGAACATGGTGGACTTGCCCCACAGGCCGCGCGAGCCCATGTTGTCGCCATGGTCGGAGGTGTACATCACGCGCGTGTCGTCGGCCAGGCCCGCGTCTTCCAGCGTGCGCAGGATCTTGCCGATGTTCTCGTCGAGGAAGCTGCACAGGCCGTAGTAGCCGGCGATGGCGCGCTTGA
Organism: Hydrogenophaga sp. FW305-3-2-15-A-LB1; assembly: GCF_058787875.1. NCBI lineage: Bacteria > Pseudomonadati > Pseudomonadota > Betaproteobacteria > Burkholderiales > Comamonadaceae > Hydrogenophaga > Hydrogenophaga sp. FW305-3-2-15-A-LB1. The sequence goes on from NZ_JBYTAE010000021.1 coordinate 44,706, forward strand.
CGGCGTCGCGGCTGAAGTAGTCGTCGTAGTTGAAGCTGCGCGCGTAGTCCACCAGGTAGGGATGCGTGGGCCGCTCGTGCTGCTCGTACAGCTTGGGCATGGGCAGGTTCTGGTTGTAGTAGCGGTAGTAGTGCTCGGGCGGCGCGGTGAGCGGAAAGTGCGGCGCGACCAGCGAGACGAACAGCACCCAGGGCTTGTCGGTCTCGCGCTGGGCGGCCTCGCGCAGCCAGACCTGGGCGCGCGAGGTGATCTCGCGGTCGTAGAAGGTGTACTGGCTCTCGCCGGGGCCGGCGTAGTGCGCCATCTTGTAGGCGCCCTTGCGCACCGGCAGCTCGCTGCGCACCAGGCCCATGAGGTCGCCCTTGCCTTCGATGATGTGCATGGGGATCACCTCGGAGCTGAAGCCGTGGTCTTCGTCGGGCGCGCGGAAATGCAGCTTGCCGATGGAGACCACGTCGTGCCCGCGGTCACGCAGCTTGTGGTGCCAGCTCGGGATCGCGCCGTCGTAGGCATCGGCGTTGTCCCAGTAGCCCATCTGGTGGATGTACTTGCCGACGGCGAACGAGGCGCGTGCCGGGATGCACACCGGGCTGGCACAGTAGGCCGATGAGAAGCGCGTGCCGCGCGCGGCCAGTTGGTCGAGGTTCGGGGTCTGGACGATCTCGCTGCCGTAGCAGCCCAGGGCCTTGGGCGAGTGCTCGTCGGACATGATGACAAGAAGGTTCTTGGCGGGGGTTTTCATGGGATTTCCGTTGGGTGATCGAGGGAGGGAGACGGCGTGCGCGCTCAGACGGCGGACACCGTGGTTTCGGGGAACTTGAGCGAATGCGCGTTGGGTGCCACGGAGAATTCCTGGTAGTACACGCAGCGCTCCTTGCCGGCACAGGCCACGGCGTACATGAACATGCCGCTGGTCCCGGTGGCCAGGCCCATGCGGGTGCAGGCCTCATCGTCGAAGGGCTGCATGCGCACGAAGTGCGTGACCTCGGTGATGGGTAGGCGGCACTGGCGCACGATGACTTTCTTGAAGTTGGCGCCGTTCAGTTCGTCCATGGGCATTTCCCACAGGCGCTTGAGCACCTTGCGGTCGCCGTAGAAGCGGCTGAAGATGCGGAACTCATCGTTGACGATGATCACGCGGTCGAGCCGGATCACGTCGGCCTGCGGGCCGAGGTAGGCGGTCCAGGGGCCGCGCTCGAACACGCTCACGCGGGCGATGGCCTGGGAGTAGATCGGCAACACCACGCCCTCGTCGTTGACGAAGCGGCAGTGCCAGGGGTCCTGCAGCTCGCGCGGCGGATCGGCGACGAAGCTGCCCAGGCCGTGCTGGCGCACCACCAGGCCCTGCTCCGACAGGTCGCGCAGGGCGCGCTGCACCGTGCCCAGGCTGAAGGGCGTGAGCTGCGTGAGTTCCTCTTCGGGCGGCAGCCGGTCGCCCGGGCGCCAGACGCCCTGACGGATGGCTTCCACCAGCGCGTCGGCCAGGCGCTGGTATTTCGGGCGGCCGCTGCGATCGGGCATCTGCAGCACCTGGAACACGTTCTCGGCGGCGTTCACGGCGGCGTTGTTCATGGAGGGGTCCTCACCTGGCGGGTTGTTGTCATGGGCCTGGGGCCTTCAGAGATCGAGCGAGAGCGGCGTGCGGGCGTGCGCGCAGCACAGCAGCACGCTGCGGGCGCGCTCGTCTTCGTTCAGGATCAGGTCGTTGTGGTCGGGCTCGCCGTCGCGGTAGTCCACCTTGCAGGTGCCGCACACGCCGGCCTCGCAGGAGCTTTCGCAGTCCACGCCGGCCTCTCGCAGCGCCTGCAGCAGGGTCTGCACGGGAGAGACCTGCACGGTGCGGTCCGAGCGCAGCAGGCGCACCGGCACGGTGTTGGTCGAGGCGGCGGCCTCGGGACGCGCGGCCTGAGGCTCAGCGCCGAAGTATTCGCAGTGCACGGTGCCGGCAGGCCAGTGGGCCGAGGCGGCCTTCACGGCCTTCATGAAACCGGCCGGACCGCAGTAATACAGGTGCGTGCCCGGCTCGGGATCGCGCAGCAGCTGCGCGATGTCCAGGCCGTTGCGCGGGTCGCCCCGGTCGTGGTGCAGCGTGACCAGGCCTTGCTCGGCCAGCGGCCGCAAGCGGGCGGCGAAGGCGGTGCGTTCGGGCGAAGTGGTGCAGTAGTGCAGCGCGAACGGGCGCCCGTCGGCCCGCAGCCGTTCGAGCATGGCGAGCAGCGGCGTGATGCCGATGCCACCGGCCAAGAGCAGCGAGCGGCCGGCACCCTGGTCCAGCGGGAAGAAGTTGTGCGGCTCGGAAACCTCGATCAGATCGCCGGCGTGCACCCGCTCGTGCATGGCGCGCGAGCCGCCCCGGCTTTCGGGCACGCGCAGCACCGCGATGCGGTAGTGCGTGGTGTCGCCCGGCGCGTTGCACAGTGAGTAGCGGCGCGACAGCCCGCCGGGGATGTGCACATCGAGGTGCGCCCCGGCGTCGAAGGCCGGCAGCGGCTGGCCTTCGGGATGCACGAGTTCGAACGAGAGAACGCCCTCGGCTTCCCAGGTCACGGAGCGAACGCGCAGTTTCATCTTGGTGTCCCGTGGGCGCGCGCTCAGGCCGGCTCGGCGGTCTTCTCCACCGCGACGGTCCGGCCGTCGAGGCGGTCGAGTTCGCGGCGGATGTGGGCGTCGCGCGCGGCGGCATCAAACAGGTCATCGGCCGCGCGGCTGATTTCCATGATCTTCTTGCCCAGGGCGAGGAGTTGCTTGCGGTCCTCGGCGGGCGGCAGCTCGGGAATGTCGAGCACGCTGTCCTGCGAGTACAGCGGCAGCGTGCGGCCCTTGGCCACGAGTTCCTCGTACAGCGGATCGGGCTGGGTCTTGCCACGCAGGATGTCGCGCAGCAGGCGGCGGCAGAGGTAGACGCCCACGTCCGACGAGCCGGGGTGCTCGGAGGCGTGGATCGCCACCTTGCGCTGGCTGACGATGGCTTCCCAGTCGCCCGGCGCGCGCTGGCCTTCCTCGTAACTGCGGTTGCCGGTCTGGCCTTCCAGGAAGTCGATCTTGTCGACACCGCAGTCGGCCTCGCTGCCCAGGCCGTCGGGGTCCACCATGCTGTTGAAGTGGCGGTAGCCGAGGATCATCATGTGGTGGTCGTCGATGGGCACGTTCCAGCGCGTGCAGCCGGAGTTGCCATGGCGCTCGCGCGCGGCCGTGGGCAGCAGCGAGCCGATCTGCAGGTAGTTGGGGAACACCATTTCGGTGATGCGCAACCACACCTTGCTGCCAGGCAGGCGCCGGGCAGCGACGAAGACACAGCCGTTGCCATTGCGCGTGGCCTCCCACTGCATCACCGGCATGTCGCCAAAGCCTTCGAGCGAGAGCCCGGCGGCGGTGCTGTCATCCACGCCTTCGGCGACCATCTTGTTGTGCAGCACGGCCGTGTGCATGTGGTCCATGATGTTCTCGTACACCTGCAACCAGTTGCAGGGGTAGATGTTCGAGAACGGCACCAGCTTGTTGTCGCTCGGGAAGGTGTAGCTGTCGAACTCGGGGAACGGCGGCTGCTGGTCGGGCGGGCCCATGTAGGCGAACACCAGGCCGTTGCGCTCGAATGCCGGGTAGGCGCCCTGGCAGACGGTCTGCTTCAGGCGTGTGTCGTCGTGCTCGCAAGGCGCTTCGATGAGGGTGCCGTCGATGCGGTACGACCAACCGTGGTAGCAGCAGCGGATGCCGTCGTGGGTGATGATGCCGTATTCCAGCGAGGCGCCGCGGTGCGCGCAGTTGCGGTGCATCACGCCGATCTCGCCGCGCTTGGAACGGAAGGCCACGAGGTCTTCGCCCATGATGCGAATCGCCTTGGGCAGGTCCTTGAGTTCTTCGGACAGGCACACCGGTTGCCAGAAGCGGCGCATGTATTCGCCCATGGGCGTGCCGGGATTGGTGCTGGTGAGTTCGCTGTCCGGCCCGGGGATGTCGCGGTTCTTGTAGCCCGAGAATCGGAGCGGGTGCACGTTGTCGGTGGTCATGGGATGGGTCTCCTGGATGCGGATCGTGTGAAAAGGGGGGCCTCAGGTCGCGAGGCTGGACTGGCTGACGAAGCGGCTGTGCAGGTAGGCGTCGAGCCCTTCGGGGCCGCCCTCCATGCCGAGGCCGCTGTCTTTCATGCCGGCGATGGGCGCGTCCGCCAGCGCGGGGGTGAAGTTGTTGATGCCGATCCAGCCGGCCTCGACGCGCTCGGAAAACTCCGCCGCGCGGTCCAGCCGGTTGGTGAAGGCGTAGGCCGCCAGGCCCATGTCGGTGTCGTTGGCCAGGGCAATGGCGTCGTCGAGCGAGGCGAAGGCCATCACGGGCGCGACCGGGCAGAAGGGCTCTTCCTTCAGCAACCGGGCCGAGGTGGGGAGCTGCGTGAGCACCGTGGGCTGGAAAAAGAAGCCCTGGCTGCCGATGCGCGAGCCGCCCGTCAGGATGCGCGCGCCACCGGCACGGGCGTCATCGACGAGGGTTTGCGCGGCCTGCAGGCGGCGCAGGTTGTTCAGCGGTCCCATCTGCACGCCCGGCGCGAGGCCGTCGCCGACCTGAAGAGCCCCTGCCCGCTCGGCAAGCCGAGCGGCGAACTGTTCGGCAATGCTTTCGTGGACGTAGAAACGGCTGGGCGAGAGACAGACCTGACCCGCGTTGCGGAACTTGAACGCGGCGCAGGCGGCGGCCACCTTGTCCACGTCCACGTCGTCGAACACCACGACGGGCGCGTGCCCGCCCAGCTCCATGGTGGCCGGCTTGAGCTGCTGGGCCGCCTGGGTGGCGAGCAGCCGCCCGACCGAGACCGAGCCGGTGAACGAGATCTTGCGGATGATGGGCGATGCAATCAGGCGCTGCGAGATCTGCGCCGGCACGCCGAACAGCAGATTCAACACGCCGCTGGGCAGCCCCGCGTCGACGAAGGCGCGCACGAGTTCGATGCAGCTGGCCGGTGTTTCCTCTGCCGGCTTGAGCACCACCGTGCAGCCGGCGGCGAGCGCCGCCGCCACCTTGCGCGCGGCCAGCACGATGGGGAAGTTCCAGGGCACGAAGGCAGCCACCGGCCCGATAGCGCGTTTGAGCGTGGTCTGCGTCAGGCGGTGCGAACGCGGTGGCATCACGCGGCCGTAGGCCCGTTTGCCTTCTTCCGCGCACCAGGCGATGGTCTCGATCACGCGGTCGATCTCGCCTTGTGAATCCACCAGCGGCTTGCCGTTCTCCAAGGTCAGGTGGTGCGCGATGGCATCGCGCCTTTCATCGACCAAGGCGGCGGCGCGCTTCAGAAGGCGGTCCCGCTCCCACGCGCTGGTCTGCGACCAGCCTGGGAACGCGGCCTGCGCGGCGGCCAGTGCGTCGTCGATGTCGCGCTCGGTGGCCACCGTCAGGCGGCCGATGTCGGCGCCCGTGGCGGGGTTGAGGACCGGCAAGGTGTCGCGGCCTTTCTCGCCGCGCCATTCACCCGCGATGTGCAACGGGAGTTCCGACAGGTACACGTGGGAGCTGGACATGCTCAGCGCCCCTTCCAGTGCACGAGCTTGTCCTCGGCGCCGGTGAGCAGCGCGTTGAGGATCAGGCCGATCACGCCGATGAGGGCGATGCCGATGAAGACCACCGGGATGCGGAAGAGCTGGGCCGCGTCCGAGATCATGAAGCCCAGGCCGGCCTGCGCACCCACCAGTTCGGCGGCCACGACCACCGCCCAGCTCAGCGCCATGGCGACCTTCAGGCCGGTGAATATCTGCGGCACGGCGGCCGGCAGCACGACACGGAAAAAGGTCTGCGAACGGCTCAGGCCGATGGACTGCGCGGCGCGGAAGTAGGCCAGCGGCACACCGGCCGCACCGGCGTGCGCATTCACGAACGCGTAGTTGAAGGCGGTGAAGAGGATCAGCACGATCTTGCCGGTCTCGCCCAGGCCGAAATACAGCACGGCCATGGGGATGAAGGCGATCGGCGGGATGGGTCGAACGAAGGCCATGATGGGCGAGAACATCGCGCCGACCACCTTGCTGTAGCCGCTGAGCAGACCCAGCGGAACGCCGATGGCCACGCCGATCAGGAAGCCGATGATGGTGCGGAACAGGCTGGCCTCGATGTGGGCCCACAGCGACTTGCCCTTGTAGCCGTCCCGCAGCAGCGCGGCGAACTCGGTGGCCATGCCCTGCGGCGTGGGCAGGTAACCCGGGCCGACCAGGCCGGAGACCGTGACGAAGGTCCACAGGAGCAGCAGGCCGAGCACGGCGGCGATGGAGTACACGACCAGGGGCATGGTGCGCGGCATCTTCATGAGGCCGGCGTGGCGCTGGCGCGCGGCGCGTTCCACGCCAGTTTCGGCGGAAGCGGTTCTCGTGCTCACTTGCGCTCACCTTTCATGTAGCGCTGCAGATGGCTGGGGTCGATCGCGTCGGCGATCACCTTGGGCGAGAGCGGCGCGGGAATCGAGCCCGCCGCCGCCAGGGCTTCGCTGGCCACCTGGAACTTGAGTGCCAGGCCCTGACCGGGCGCGGTCATCGAGAACGGTGATTTCGGATCGACCTGCTGCTCCAGACTCGGGATGCGGGAGAACTCGCGCTCATAGGCGGCTTTGGCGACCTGGCGCGAGATGCCCACGTTCTTCACCAGCGCATCGATCGCCAGGTTGGGGTTCTTCGCGATCATGTCCATGGCCTTGGCCTTGACTTGCACGAGGCGAAGGCCCACGTCCGGGTTCTTGGCGAGAAAGGCCGGGCGGGCCGCCGTCATGCCCGGGCACACGCCGCCATGCGGGGTGTAGTCGGTGGCCCAGCCGGCGATCTTGTAGCCCTGCTGCGAGAGGGATTGCGAGAACGGTGACCAGGCGATGCCGGCCTGGATGGCACCGCTGGCGAACGCGTTGCCGTACAGCGGCGGGGCGATGTTGACCACACTGAGGTCACTCACCTTGGTGCCCAGCTTGCGGGCCAACAGCACCAGCGAGACCTGGGCGCAGGTGCCGGAGGGCGCACCGATGGCTTTGGCCTTGGGCAGGTCCTCGGCGCTGTTGATGCCGGCCTTGGGGTCGACCACGAGGGCCTCGGCCGCCGCATGGTCAAGTTCCCAGTAGATCATCTTGAGCGGGATGTTCTGGCCCAGCGCGAAGACCGTGGCCAGGCCGGTGGTGATCACGTCCAGGCTGTCGCTCTTGAGGCCAGCCAGCAGCGGCGCGCCCGAGGCGAAGAAGAAGAACTCGGGCTCCAGCCCCGCCTCCTTGAACAGGCCATGGTCCTTGGCGACGTAGACCGCGTAGTAGTCGGCCGACGGCAGGCCCCATTTGAATTTCAGCGGAGCGGCGGGGCTCTGGGCCATGGCCGAGCCCGCCGCGAAGGCGCAGGTCACGGTGGCCAGGAACTGTCGGATGAAGGTTCTCATGGGTGTCTCCTCGTGGGTGGATGGGGCGATGCGTTGCGACGGATCAGGCGGCCAGGGCCTGACGAGGTGCGGCCTGTTTGCTGGCCTGGACTTCTTCCTGCACGGCCTGCAGCAGCTCGCGTTGCAGGTCGATGAAATACGGCGTGCTCAGGAAGTCGGCGGTGCGCGGCTTGTCGGCCTCTACGCGCACCGACAGCTTCACGCGGCCGGGGCGGCGCGTCATCACGAGCACGCGGTCGGCGACGAAGATGGCTTCGCTGACGTCGTGGGTGATGAAGAAGATGGTCGGGCGGTACTCCTGCCACAGGCGCAACAGCAGTTCCTGCATCTGGATGCGGGTCTGGTAGTCGAGCGCGCCGAAGGGCTCGTCGAGCAGCAGCACCTTGGGCTCGGACACCAGCGCGCGGGCGATCTGCACGCGCTGCTGCATGCCGCCGGAGAGTTGGTACGGGTAGTGGCGCTCGAAGCCGGTGAGACCGACTTCCTGCAGCAGGTGCATCGCGCGCGCCGAGTAGGTCTCGCGCGGCACGCCCCGGCATTTCACGCCAAGGGTCACGTTGTCGAAGACGTTGAGCCAGGGAAAGAGCGAGGGCTGCTGGAACACCACCGCCCGGTCCGGGCCGGGGCCGTCGATCCGCTGGCCATCCAGCGCCAGGGTGCCGGTGCTGGGCTGCTCGAAGCCGGCGATCATGTTCAGCGTGGAGGACTTTCCGCAACCGGTGGGACCGAGCACCGTGACGATCTCGGCTGGTGCGATGTCCAGGTCCAGACTGTCCAGCGCCAGCGTCTGGTTCCTGGCACGGCCGCTGCCGCCGTAGATCTTGCTGGCTCCGCGAAAGGCGATTTTGGGCAGCGCCCGCTGCGCGGAAGCGAGGATTTCAACTCGGGCTGTCATGGGGTTTGTCTCCGTCTCGTCAGGGGTTGAGGCACTGTAGTCCTATGAAGGACTAAAGCTCAACATGACTCGGATCGGGGATTCCCCAAGTCCTATAGGCCGATGACCAGAAAGGATTGAAGGACTCGTACTTTCAGGGGCGCGAGCAGCCCGGTGGCCGGCGATTTCGGCAACAAAAAACCCACCGGGCTTGCGCCGGGTGGGCGTTGTCGAGGGTGAAAAACCGCCTCAGCTGCTGAACAGGAAGTTCATCACGTCGCCGTCCTTGACGACGTAGTCCTTGCCTTCGGCGCGCATCTTGCCCGCGTCCTTGGCGCCCTGCTCGCCCTTGTAGGCGATGTAGTCGTCGAAACCGATGGTCTGGGCGCGGATGTAGCCCTTCTCGAAATCGGTGTGGATCACGCCAGCGGCCTGCGGGCCGGTGTCGCCCACGTGGATGGTCCAGGCGCGCACCTCTTTCACGCCGGCCGTGAAGTAGGTCTGCAGGCCGAGCAGCTGGTAGGCCGCGCGGATCAGGCGGTTCAGGCCCGGCTCGTCCTGCCCAAGTTCCTTGAGGAATTCGAGCCGGTCGGCGTCGTCCATCTCGGAGAGTTCGGCCTCGATCTTGGCGCAGATGGCGACCACGGGCGCGTTCTGCTTCTGCGCGAATTCCTTGAGGCGGTCCAGCAGCGGGTTGTTTTCGAAGCCGTCTTCCGACACGTTGGCCACGAACATCGCGGGTTTGGCGGTGATCAGGAAGAACTGCTTGAGCTGCGCCTGCTCTTCCTTGCTGAAGTCGATGGTGCGCACCGGCTGGGTGTCGTTGAGCGCGGCCTGGCACTTCTCGAGGATGGCGACCTGCTTGATCGACTCCTTGTCGCCCGAGCGCGCGGTCTTGCTCACGCGGTGCAGGGCCTTTTCCACGGCGGCCAGATCGGCCAGGCAGAGCTCGGTCTGGATGACCTCGATGTCGGCGATCGGGTCGACCTTGTTGGCCACGTGGATGACGTTCGGGTCTTCGAAGCAGCGCACCACGTTGACGATGGCGTCGGTCTCGCGGATGTGCGCGAGGAACTTGTTGCCCAGCCCTTCACCAGTGCTCGCGCCCGCCACCAGGCCGGCGATGTCCACGAACTCCACGATGGCCGGCACGATGCGCTCGGGCTTGACGATCTCGGCGAGCTGCTGCAGGCGCGGATCGGGCACTTCCACCACACCGGTGTTGGGCTCGATGGTGCAGAAGGGGTAGTTCTCGGCCGCGATGCCGGCCTTGGTCAGCGCGTTGAAAAGGGTGGACTTGCCGACGTTGGGCAGGCCCACGATGCCGCATTGGAGGCTCATGGAAATTCCTTATGAATCAACCCCTGTGGCACTGTGCAGCGCCTGTCTGGCAGTGCTGCGAACCGAGGTGAGAGGTACCGGGTTCCGTGAGGACGTTGTCCTCGTCTTGCCAAGGGGAAACGGGTGTCGATTGTACTGATGGGTGAATCTCTCGCGCTGAAGCGTCCCGGACGCTCAGCCGCCCGCGCGCCGGGCCTGTTCACGGACCCAGAGCGAGAAGGCCTCCACCGCGCGGGAGCCGGCGGTCGCGCGCGGACGGCACAGGTAGTAGCCCCGCCCGGTGTTGGCGCTGCCGGGCACGGGGGTGACCAGGCGGCCGGTGGCCAGTTCGGCCTGCACCATGCAGCGCTGGACCACCGCCACGCCCATGCCCGCGCGGGCCGCTTCGATCAGGTTCATGACCAGGTCGAAGCCCGTTCCCCGCCAGTGCGGCGGCAGTTGCCCGCCCACGGAATCGGCCCACAGGGCCCAGTTGTCGCGGTAGTTGCTGTGGTACAGCAGGGGCAGGTTCAGCAACGCGTCCACGCCGTCGATGCCTTGCGCCAGCGCGGGCGCGCACACGGCCACGATCTCGCGGCCGATGAGGTACTGCGCCGCCACCTGGCGGGGCCAGTGCTTGCCGGCCCGCGCCTTGAGCGCCACCCACAGATCCACGTCCGCGCGGGTGAAGTCCTCGTCGTGGTGGTACTGGCGGAACTCGATGTCGATCTCGGGGTGGCGGTGCCGGAAATCCTCCAGGCGCGGCATCAGCCAGAGGTTGCCCAGGCTGGGCACCACGGACAGCCGTAGCCGCAGGGCTTCGGGCAGGGCCCTGACCTGGCCCGCCGCGGCCTCCAGCGCGGCCACGGGCCCTTCGACCTGGCGGCGCAAGTCGGCGCCGGCCGGGGTCAGGCGCACGCCGCTGGCCGCGCGGTCCAGCAGCTGGACCCCCAGGTGTTTCTCGAGCCGGGCCACCGCGCGGCTCACCGCCGCCTGGGTCACGCACAGCTCGTCGGCCGCGCGGTGGAAATTGCCATGGCGGGCCACGCCCAGGAAGGCGTGCAGCTCCACCAGAGAAGGGCTTCGGATGCGCATGCGGCTGATTACATCATGTCATCGCACACGGCGAAAATGTCGTTTGCCTGCCTTGGTCGGATTTCCTACCCTTCGGCTCCCATCCCCGAGGAGGAGACCTCACATGACCACCCGAACCCTGCTGCGCACCGCGCTGACCCTGACCACCGCGCTCGTTCTGGGCGCTGCCGCCCAGGCCCAGACCGCCTACCCCAACCGGCCGATCAAGCTGATCGTGCCTTTCGCCCCCGGCGGCTCGACCGACCTGGCCGCGCGCCTGGTGGCCGAATACGGCGGTCGCGAGCTCGGCCAGTCCATCGTGGTGGAGAACAAGGCGGGCGCCGGTGGCTCGACGGGCATGGAATTCGTCGCCCGCGCGCCGGCCGATGGCTACACCCTGGGCATGGCCACCGTCAGCACGCACGGCAGCAACCCGGCGGTCTATGGCAACAAGCTGCGCTACAACCCGGTGAAGGACTTCGCGCCGATCACCAACGTGGCGACCACGCCCAGCGTCTTCGCGGTGCATCCCGCCACACCGGCCAAGGACATGAAGGAGTTCATCGCCCTGGCCCAGGCCAACCCGGGCAAGTACAGCTTCGCCTCGCCGGGCATCGGCTCCCTGGGCCACGCCAACATCGAGCACTTCATGGCCCTGTCCAAGATGAACCTGCTGCACGTGCCGTACAAGGGCGCCGGGCAGGCCATGACCGACGCCATGGCGGGCCAGGTGACCGCCATCACGGACAACCTGCCGTCGGCCCTGCCGAACATCCAGTCCGGCAAGCTGCGCGCGCTGGCGGTGCTGAGCGAGAAGCGCTCGCCCTCGCTGCCGGAGGTGCCCACCTACGGCGAACTCGGTTTCCCCCAGATGGGCGGTGGCGGCTGGTTCGGCGTGGTCGCGCCGGCGGGCACGCCGCCCGAGGTGGTGGCCAGGCTCAACGCTGCCATCCACAAAGGCATGAAGCACCCCGAGTTCATCAAGCAGATGGAAGCCTCGGGCTCCACGCTGATCCCCGGCACGCCCGAGGCGTTCGCCCAGCAGATCCAGCAGGCCATGGAGCGCTACGAGCGCGTGGCCAAGATGGCCAAGATCTCGCTGGACTGAGCCATGCCGATCGACGCACCGCCGTTCACGCTGCACCGCCCCGTCGCCACGCCCGTGCCCCTGGTGTGCGACTCGCCGCACAGCGGCACCGACTACCCGGCGGACTACGACCACGCCGTGCCCCGGGCGCTGCTGCGGCGCGGCGAGGACACGCATGTGGAGGCGCTGTGGGCGGCGGTGCCCTCGGTGGGCGGCAGCCTGCTGGCGGCCCACTTTCCCCGCACCTACGTGGACTGCAACCGCTCGGAGGACGACCTCGACCCGGACCTGCTCGACGGCCCGTGGCCGGCGCCGCTGAACCCGAGCGATAAGACCCGCCTGGGTTTCGGCCTGGTGTGGCGCAACATCGACGCCAGCACGCCGATCTACCACCGTCGGCTCACCGTGGCGGAGGTGCAGGCGCGCATCGCCCGCTGCTACCGCCCGTACCACGCAGCCCTGTCGCGATGCATCGACGAGACCATGGACCGCTTCGGCGCGCTCTGGCACCTGAACCTGCATTCCATGCCCGACAACGCCTACGAGCGGCTCCAGATCCGCAGCACCCGCCCACTCGCGGACTTCGTGCTGGGCGACCGCGACGGCACCACCTGCGACCCGGCGTTTGTCGACCTGGTGGAGCGCGAGCTGCGCTCGCGCGGCTATTCGGTGGCCCGCAACGACCCGTACAAGGGCGTGCAGCTGATCGCTCGCATCGGCCAGCCCGCACAAGGGCGCCACAGCCTGCAGATCGAGATCCGCCGCCCGGTGTACATGGACGAGATCACCCGGGAGCGCAACGCCAGTTTCGCCACGGTGCAGCGCGACCTGGGCGAACTGGCGGCCACGCTGGCGCGCTACGCGAGCGAGCGGGCCAGCCCGCCACGATCAGCCCAGGGCTGAGTTCAGTCGAACTTCCAGTCGGCGCTCACGGGCTGGCCGATCCGCAGCACCTGCCCGTCGCCTTCGAGCACGATGGCATTCATGCCGAAGGTGATGGCGCCGTTGAGGCGCGGGTCCTGCCGGTAGACCTGCAGCGTGTCGTTCACCTCGGGGCTGGAGATGGCGGTGGCCGGGTCGATGTTGGGAATGGGACAGCGGCCGCAGGGCTTGACCGGCTCGATCAGCGCGGACGCGCCGTCCCCGGTGCCAATGCGCATCGCGCCCACGCGGTCTTCGTCGTGCGCTTCCACGCCGGCCAGCACGACGTTGGGCCGGAAACGCAGCATCTCCACCGGCCCGTGGCCGGCCGCACCCAGGCGGGTGTTGAGTTCGTCCAGCGACGCGGTGCTGGTCACCAGCAGGCTGAAACCGTCGGCGAACTGCGTGACGGCCTCGCGGCCCCCGGTCCACTTCAGGCTGCACACGCGCCGCACCTCGGGGTCGAAGCGCGCCAGGCGCAGGGGCTGACCGAGGAAATCGCTGAACCACTGCGCGGCCAGATCGCCCATGTCGTAGGCCTGCACCTCGTCGTCCCACACGCGCACCTGGAGCGGGCCTTCGGCCGCGTCCAGCGCCAGGTGCAGCGCGAGCATGCCGGGGGCGCGCAGCACCAGCTGGCCCATCTTGAAAGCGGTCTGGATGAGCGCCATGCGGGGCAGCTCGCGCTGGGTCACGAACTCGCCGTCCGCGTCCACCACCATCCAGGCGCGGTCGTACAGCAGGCCGGTGTCGGTCAGCTCGACCTCGGTCAGCGAAATGCCGGCGCAGGACTTGACCGGATAGACCCAGAGCTGGGCGATGGTGGCCTGCACGTCGGCGGCAATGGGTTCAGCACTCATGGTGGATGGTCAGGATGGGGGTACCGGGTATCGCCCGGGGGAAGGCCCGGATTGTGCCCTGCTCCTAGAATCCCCCCATGAACTCCCCTGCCCCCCGCACCGGCTCTACCCGGCGTTTCGACGTCGCCATCCGAGGGGCCGGCGTGGTGGGCCAGACCCTGGCCCTGCTGCTGGCCCGCGACCGCCTGCGCGTGGCTCTGGTCGGCGCGCCACGCGGCCCGCAGGACACCCTCGACGTGCGCGCCTACGCGATCAACGCCGCCTCGCGCGACGTGCTGCGCTCGGTGCGCGCCTGGCCCGAGGCCGATCCGCAGGACGACCGCGTGCCCCCCATCACCCCGGTGAGCGCCATGCAGGTGTGGGGCGACGACGGCGGCGAGCTGCAGTTCTCGGCCGACGACCAGGGCGCGGACGCGCTGACCTGGATCGTGGACGTGCCCGCGCTGGAGCAGCGCCTGTCCGACGCGATCGGCTTCCAAGGCGGCATCGAGCGCGTGAGCGAAGCGCCCAACGCCGCCCTGACGGTGGTGTGCGAGGGCAAGCGCAGCCAGACGCGCGCGGAACTGGGCCTGGAATTCGACGTGCGCCCCTACCCACACAAGGCGGTGGCCGCGCGGCTGCATTGCGACCAGCCGCACGGCGGCATCGCCCGGCAGTGGTTTTCCAACGGCGAGGTGATGGCCCTGCTGCCCCTGGGCGGCGCGTTCGGGAACTCCGTGGCGCTGGTGTGGTCTGTCCCTGCACAGCAGGCCGACGCCTGGCTGCAAGCCGACCCGACCACCTTCACCCAGGCCGTGCAGGCGCGCTGCGCCCAGGCCCTGGGCCACATGCACATGGAAAGCCCCGCCCAGGCCTGGCCCCTCGAACTCTCGCGCGCCCAACGCTGGATCGCCCGCACCGCCCAGGGCGGCGTGGCGCTGGCCGGCGACGCGGCGCACGCCATGCACCCGCTGGCGGGCCAGGGCCTGAACGTGGGTCTGGCCGACGCCGCCGAGTTGGCGCGCGTGCTGCAGCAGCGCGAATACTGGCGCGAGCTGGGCGACCTCAAGCTGCTGCGCCGCTACGAACGCGCGCGCGCCGCCGAGGTAGGCGCCATGGGCTGGGTCACCGACGGTCTGTTCGGCCTGTTCGCCCACGGCGACTCGCGCGTGCAGGCGCTGCGCAACTGGGGCCTCAACGGCTTCGACCGCAGCGGCCCGCTCAAGCGCTGGATCGCCCGCCAGGCCATGGGCCAGCCGCACTTCTGAAACCCTCTTTCGAATCCCGCACGCCCTCCAAGGCTCCCACGATGAAACTCTTCAAATCCCTCCTGATCGCGGCCTTGGCTGCCCTGTCGATGGCCGCCATCGCCCAGGAAGCCACCATCCGCAAGAACCTCGCCGAGCGCCTGCCCAACCTGCCGGCCATCGACGAGGTCAGCAAGACGCCCATGCCGGGCATCTACGAGGTGCGCGTCAACCAGAGCGAGCTGTTCTACACCGACGCCGAAGGCAACTACCTGATCCAGGGTTCGATGATCGACACCAAGGCCCGCGTGGACCTGACCGAGCAGCGCATGGACAAGCTCACCGCCATCGCCTTCAAGGACCTGCCGCTGAAAGACGCCTTCACCATCGTGCGCGGCAATGGCAAACGCAAGCTGGCGGTGTTCGAGGACCCCAACTGCGGCTATTGCAAGCGCTTCGAACGCGACCTGATGAAGATCGACAACGTGACGGTGCACGTGTTCCTGTACCCGATCCTGAGCGCCGACTCGGGTGAGAAATCGCGCAACATCTGGTGCGCCAAGGACAAGGGCAAGACCTTCGTCGACTGGATGGTGCGCGACGTGACCCCGCCTTCGGCGACTTGCGACGCGGCCGCCGTGGCGCGCAACTTCGAGTTCGGCAAGAAGGCCCGCATCACTGGCACCCCGACCATCATCTTCGCCAACGGCACGCGCGTGCCCGGCGCCATCGGTGCCGAGCAGATCGAGAAACAGCTCGCGGAAGCCAAGCCTTGAGCACCCGCGCCAGGGCGGCCAAGGCCGCGCGCAACGCAGGCGTGCGCTACACCGTCTCGGTGCTCAGCGCGCACGCCCACCTGTTCGCCGTAACGCTGCGCATCGAGCAGCCCGCGAAGAACCAGCGCGTGGCCCTGCCGGTGTGGATACCGGGCAGCTACCTGGTGCGCGAGTTCTCGCAGAACCTGCAACAACTGCGCGCCTGGCAGAACGGGCAACCCGTCGCCCTCAGGCAGCTCGACAAACACCGCTGGCAGGCCCAGGCCGAGGCCGGCGAGCCGCTGGAGCTGCGGTATGAGGTGTATGCCTTCGACGCCTCGGTGCGCACCGCCTTCCTCGACGCCTCGCGCGGTTTCTTCAACGCCACCAGCCTGTGCCTGCGCGTGCTCGGCCAGGAGGACACGCCGCACGCGCTGGAGCTGTTGAGCGGCGAGGCCACCGCCGGCTGGCAGGTCGCCACCGGCCTGACGCCGCAGACCGTGGACGCCCAGGGCTTCGGCCACTACCTCGCCGAGGGTTACGACGAGCTCGCCGACTGCCCGGTGGAAATGGGCCGCTTCTGGAGCGCCAGCTTCACCGCCGGCGGCGTGGAGCACCGCTTCGTGGTGGCCGGCGCGGGCGAGTGGATGGATGGCGAGCGCCTGATCGAAGACACCCGCAAGATCTGCGAGACGCAGATCGCCTTCTGGCACGGCCAGCAGCCCCCGCCTTTCTCGCGCTACGTGTTCATGCTGTACGCCAGCGCCGACGGCTACGGCGGCCTGGAGCACCGCAACTCCACCGCGCTGATCTGCCAGCGCGCCGACCTGCCGCGCGCCCCCGCGCCGGGCGAAAAGCCCGCCGCCCTCAAGGCCACGGACGGCTACACCACGCTGCTGGGCCTGATCAGCCACGAGTACTTCCACACCTGGAACGTCAAGCGCCTGCGCCCGGCCGAGTTCGCGCGCTACGACTACGACAGCGAGAACCACACCGAGCTGCTCTGGTTCTTCGAAGGCTTCACCAGCTACTACGACGATCTCATGCTGCGCCGCGCCGGGCTGATCGACGACGCGACCTACCTGCAGCTGGTGGCCAAGACCCTCAACCAGGTGCAGCAGACGCCGGGCCGCCTGGTGCAGACCGTCGCCGAGGCCAGCTTCGACGCCTGGGTGAAGTACTACCGCATGAACGAGAACACGCCCAACGCGACGGTGAGCTACTACACCAAGGGCTCGCTGGTGGCGCTGTGCCTGGACCTCACGCTGCGCGCCGAAGGCCACGGTTCGCTCGACGCGGTGATGCGCGAACTCTGGCAGCGCTGCGAAGGCGGCCCGATGCGCGAGGCCGACGTGCTGCGCGCGCTCAAGCGCCTGGGCCAACGCAGCTACGAAGGCGAGATCGCGGCCTGGGTGCACAGCACCGACGAGCTGCCCCTGCCCTCGCTGCTGCAGGACCATGGCGTGAAGGTGGCGCACGACAAGGCGCCGCTGGCGCAGCAACTCGGCCTGCGCGTGAGCGAGACCGGAGGCGGCGTGGTGCTCAAGACCGTGCTGCGCGGTGGCGCGGCCGAGGCCGCCGGCATGGCCGCGAACGACGAGTGGCTGGGCGTGGAGTTCGCGCCCGCGCAGCGCGGCGGCGAGGCCGAGGCCTGGCGCCTCCACAAGCTCGACGAACTGCCGCCCCTGCGCGCGCGACGCGCCAAGCTGACCGCGTTGGTCTCGCGCGACAAGCGCCTGCTGCGCCTGCCGCTGGACTGGCCCACCGAGTCCTTCACCGTGCGGCTGGCGGTGGGCGATGCGCCCAAGCTCGCCAGCTGGCTGAATTAGCGCCCTCGCTGATCCAGAACGCGCTTGGCCTTGCCCTGGCTGCGTTCGACACCGCCCTCGGGCTTCAACTGCACCATCACGCTGCTGCCCACGAACACCTTGATGTCGTGCTGCAGCAGGCGCGCGGCCCCCTGGGCCTCCTCGCTGTCCGGTGACAGGCCCGAGCGCGTCTCCACCACCACGGTGAGGTCGTCCATCGGCCCCTGGCGCGTGAGCACGCACTGGTAGTGCGCGCTGAGTTCGGCGCGCTTGAGGATGAGCTCCTCGATCTGCGTGGGAAACACGTTGACGCCGCGCACGATCATCATGTCGTCGCTGCGGCCGGTGATCTTTTCCATGCGGCGCATGGGGCGCGCCGTGCCGGGCAGCAGGCGCGTGAGGTCGCGCGTGCGGTAGCGGATGATGGGCAGCGCCTCCTTGGTCAGGCTGGTGAACACCAGCTCGCCCAGCTCGCCGTCGGGCACCGGCTCGCCGGTGTCGGGGTCGATGATCTCGGGGTAGAAGTGGTCTTCCCAGATCGTCGGGCCGTCCTTGGTTTCCACGCACTCGTTGGCCACGCCGGGCCCCATCACCTCGGACAGGCCGTAGATGTCCACCGCGTCGATGCCCATGCGCTGCTCGATCGCCAGCCGCATGTCGTTGGTCCAGGGTTCGGCGCCGAAGATGCCCAGGCGCAGGCTGCTCTCGCGCGGGTCCAAGCCCTGGCGTTCGAACTCGTCGGCGATCGCCAGCATGTAGCTCGGCGTGACCATGATGATGTCGGGCCGGAAGTCCTGGATCAGCTGCACCTGCCGCTCGGTCTGGCCGCCGCCGAAAGGCACCACCGTGAGCCCCAGCTTCTCGGCACCGTAGTGCGCGCCCAGGCCGCCGGTGAACAGGCCGTAGCCATAGCTCACGTGCACCAGATCACCCGGGCGGGCGCCACTGGCGCGGATGCTGCGCGCCATCACCGTGGCCCAGGTGTCGATGTCCTTGAGCGTGTAGCCCACCACCGTCGGCTTGCCGGTGGTGCCGCTGCTGGCGTGGATGCGCGCGCACTGCTCGCGCGGCACCGCGAACATGCCGAAGGGGTAGCTGTCGCGCAGGTCCTTCTTGGTCGTGAAAGGGAACTTCGCCAGGTCGGCCAGGCTGCGGCAGTCGTCGGGGTGCACGCCGGCCGCATCGAACTTCGCGCGGTACACCGGCGAGTTCTGGTAGGCGTGGCGCAGCGTGGCCTGCAGGCGCTTGAGCTGCAGCGAACGCAGTTCGTCGATGCCGGCTTTTTCGATCGGTTCGAGGGGAAAGGTCTTCATGGCTGCTCGTCCTCGGGAAACACGGTGCCGGCGATCACGGCGCTCTTGCCGCGGAACATCGCAACCACTTCGCCGCGCTGGTTGCTCACCCGCATGTCGTAGATGCCGTGGCGGCCCGACAGCGTCTGTTCGATGCCTTCGCAGGTGAGCACGTCGCCCGCGTGCGCGGGCCGCAGGAACTCGATGCCGCAGCCCGCGGCCACAGCGTTCTTGTTGTGGCTGTTGCAGGCAAAGGCGAAGGTGGAATCGGCCAGCGTGAAGATGAAGCCGCCATGGCAGATCTGGTGGCCGTTGAGATGCAGCGGGCGCACGGCCATGCGCATCACGGCGCGACCGGGTTCGCAGGCCAGCAGCTCCATGCCCATGGTGTCCTTGCTCGCGGTGTCCACCGCGAACATCGTCTCGCCCACCTTGCGGGCCTTGTCTTCGGGGCTCATCCTCATTCGCCCTTGAACTGCGCCGGACGCTTTTCGCGGAACGCCATCACGCCTTCGATGTAGTCGTGCGTGCGGCCCAGGGCCGACTGGGTGTCGCGCTCCACGTCCAGTTGCTGGTCCAGCGTGCGCGTGCCGGCATCGCGCAGCAGGCCGCGCGTGGCCACCAGGGCCTTGGTGGGCATGGTGGCCAGGCGCGCGGCCAGGGCCAGTGCCGCGCCCACGCAGTCGTCGGACACGTCCCAGACCAGGCCCCATTCCTTGGCCTGCGTGGCCGGCAGCTTGTCGCCCGTCAGGGCCAAGGCCATGGCGCGCGCCAGGCCCAGGCGCTCGACCAGGAACCAACTGCCACCCGCGTCCGGTATCAAGCCGATCTTGCTGAAGGCCTGGATGAAGCTCGCGCCGGTGGCGGCGATGGCGATGTCGCAGGCCATGGCCAGCGAGGCGCCCGCACCCGCCGCGACGCCGTTGACGGCGGCGATGGTGGGCATGCGCAGCCCCTGCAGGCGGCGCGCCGTGGGGTTGAAGGCCTGCTCGATCACCGGGCCGGGGTCGGCGCGCTTCACCAGATCGGGGCCGGGCTCGAAATCGAATTCGGCCAGGTCGGCGCCGGCGCAGAAACCGCGCCCGGCGCCAGTGAGCACCAGCGCGCGCACCGCCGGGTTGGCCTCGGCCTGGTCCAGCGCGGCCCACAGCTCGCGGTGCATCTGGCGGGTGAAACTGTTCAGGGCTTCGGGGCGGTTGAGCGTGACCAGGGCCACGGCCCCGCGCTCTTCGTACACCACGGTGGCGTTGTTGCTCATGTCGGCGGTCTCCTGCTGTTGTCGTTGGGCGTTGGATCGCAATTTACCATTAACCAACCAATCGGTCGGCTAATGTTTTCCCGGAGGGCGGGCCCGATATAGTGGTGGGCTTTCAACCCGACGCCATTGCCCGAGGAGACACCATGACCGCCGCCACCCCACCCGAATGCATCACCGTGCGCACCGAAGGCCGCGTGGGCATCGTCACGCTCAACCGGCCCAAGCAGCTCAACGCGCTCAACAACCAGCTCATGGACGAGCTGGGCGCGGCGCTCAAGGCCTTCGACGCGGACGAGGGCATCGGCTGCATGGTCATCACCGGCAGCGAAAAGGCCTTCGCGGCCGGCGCCGACATCGGCGCCATGGCCACCTACACCTTCGCCGACGTCTACAACGGCGACTACATCACGCGCAACTGGGAAACCATCCGCGGCATCCGCAAGCCGGTGATCGCGGCCGTGAGCGGCTTCGCGCTGGGCGGCGGCTGCGAACTCGCCATGATGTGCGACTTCATCATCGCGGCCGACAACGCCAAGTTCGGCCAGCCCGAGATCAAGCTGGGCATCATCCCCGGCGCGGGTGGCACGCAGCGCCTGCCGCGCGCGGTGGGCAAGGCCAAGACCATGGACATGGTGCTCACCAGCCGCATGATGGACGCCGCCGAGGCCGAGCGCGCCGGCCTTGTCAGCCGCGTCGTGCCGCTGGACAAGCTGATGGACGAGGCCCTGGGCGCCGCGCTGGTGATCTGCGGCCTCTCGCTGCCCAGCGTGATGGCGGCCAAGGAAGCGGTGAACCGCTCGTTCGAAGGCACGCTGTCGGACGGCGTGATGTTCGAGCGCCGCCTGTTCCACGCGATGTTCGCCACCGAAGACCAGAAGGAAGGCATGGACGCCTTCGTCAACAAACGCAAGCCGGCTTTCCAGCACCGCTGAGCCGTCCAAAAAAACTGTCTATAATGCGCGCTTCGCTGGCGATATAGCTCAGTTGGTTAGAGCGCAGCATTCATAATGCTGATGTCGGTGGTTCAAGTCCACCTATCGCCACCAGCATCTCAAAAAGCGGGTTCCGGCAACGGGGCCCGCTTTTTTCATTTCCGGTCCGTCTCGTCATGGCAATCAAGTCCACCATCTTCAAGGCAAACCTGCAGATCGCCGACATCGACCACGGCTACTACGCCGACCACGCGCTCACCCTGGCCCGCCATCCCAGCGAGACCGACGAGCGCATGATGGTCCGGCTGGTGGCGATGGCGCTGCACGCGCACGAGCTGCAGGACACCTGCCGGGGCGACGGCACGCTGGCTTTCGGCGCCGGCCTCTCCGACCCGGACGACCCGGACGTCTCGTTGACCGATTTCACCGGCCGCAAGCGCCTGTGGATCGAGGTCGGCCAGCCGGAAGACAAGCCGCTGGCCAAGGCCTGCAGCAAGGCCGACGCGGTGGTCGTCTACGCATTCGGCAGCGCGGCCGACGTGTGGTGGCGCGGCATCGAGGGCAAACTCACGCGGCTCGACCGCCTGCAGGCCTGGCGCCTGCCGACCGAGGTGGCGCCCGCGCTGGCCCAGCTCGCCGAGCGCAGCATGCAGCTGCAGGCCACGGTGCAGGAAGGCGCGCTCACGCTCTCCAGCGAGCGCGGCAGCGTGCACATCGAGCCGGTGCGCTGGAAGTAGCCGGCCGGCCTTCGCGCCATGCGCTGCCCCGTTTGCGAAGGCCTTGAGGGCCGGGCGTTCCAGGTCGTCGGCGAGCGCGCCTATGGCCGTTGTGGGCGCTGCGAGGCCACCTTTCTGTTCCCCGAACACCGGCCCTCGCCCGAGGCCGAACGCGCCGAGTACGAACTGCACCGCAACACCGGCGACGACGCGGGCTACCGCGCCTTCCTGGCCCAGGTGGCCACACCGCTGCTGCAGCGCCTGGCGCCCGGGTGCAGCGGGCTCGACTACGGCTGCGGCCCCGGCCCGGTGCTGGCCGACCTGCTGCGCGAGGCCGGCCACACGGTGGCCCTGTACGACCCGTTCTTCCACCCCGACACGGGCGCACTGGCCACCCCCCACGACTTCATCACCTGCACCGAGGTGGCCGAGCACTTCCACGACCCCGCCGCCGAGTTCCGCCGCCTGGACGCGCTGCTGCGCCCGGGTGGCTGGCTGGCGCTGATGACGCGCTTCCAGACCGACGACGCGCGCTTCGCGCAGTGGCACTACCGCCGCGACCCGACCCACGTGGTGTTCTACCGCGAGGCCACGCTGCGCTGGCTGGCGCGCCACCATGGCTGGCACTGCGAAGTGCCTGGCGCCAACGTGGTTCTGATGCAGAAGCGCCCCGCCCCCGCGTGAGACAATCGCCCC
>NZ_JBYTAE010000022.1:0-66196 GCF_058787875.1 Hydrogenophaga sp. FW305-3-2-15-A-LB1
GCCCAAGACACCGCCGCCCCCACCGCCACCGCCGCAGGAGCAGCAGAAGATCGACGTGCCCAAACCGGACGCGGCGCCCGAGCAAGCCGCTCCCGCGCCGCCGGCCGGCCCCACCTCGTCCTTGCCCGACAACGGCACTGGCGGCGCCTTCGGCCTGCCACCGGGGGACGGCAGCCTGCGCATCGGGCCTGTGGGGGGCAGCGGCGGCGGCAACCGCTTCGCCTGGTACGGCGCGCTCGTGAAGGAGCGCATCACCGACGCCGTGCTCAAGGACAAGAAGCTGCGCGAGGCCACCGACTACCAGCGCGTGGTCAACGTGTGGGTCGACCCCAGCGGCCAGATCACGCGCGTCGAGCTGGTGGGCGCGAGCCCGGCGCCCGAGCTGGACGAGGCGCTGCGCCTGGCCTTGCGCAGCCTGGCGCCGGTGCGCGAGGGCGCGCCCGGCGACATGCCCCAACCGATCCGGCTGCGCATCTCCGCGCGCTCCTGACGACCCCAACCCCTTTCCTGCCGAGACACCCCATGAAATCACCCCTGCACCACGCGATGCGCCAGGTCTCCCTGGCGGCCCTGATGGTCGTCGGCCTGGCCGCCACCGCCCATGCCGACGAACGCGAAGACCTGGAGACGCTCAAGCAGACCACGCTCAATCTGATCCAGGCGCTGGTGGACCAGGGCGTGCTGCCGGCCGCCAAGGCCGACGCGCTCGTGAAGCAGGCCGAGGCCAAGGCCCGCGCGGCCGTGGCCGAAGCGAAGAAGACCGAACAGTCCACCGTGCGCGTGCAGTTCGTGCCCGAATCGGTGCGCAAGCAGATCGCCGACGAGGTGCGCGAAGAGGTGGTGGCCCAGGCCAAGATGGAGCGCTGGGGCGACGTGAACGCGGTGCCCGAGTGGGTGGACCGCTTCCGCTTCGAGGGCGATGTGCGGCTGGGCTACCAGCGCGACATGTTCGACGAGGGCAACGCGCCCGAGATCTTCCACCAGGTGGACGGCCAGAACGTGAGCAACACGCTGGAAGACCGCGACCGCACCCGCCTGCGCGCGCGCCTGGGGGTGAGCGCGCGCGTGACGCAGGACCTCACGGCCTCGCTGCGCCTGACCACCGGCAGCAGCAGCGACCCGGTGTCGACCAACCAGACCCTGGGCAACTACGGCAGCAAGTACAACTTCGCGCTCGACCGCGCCTTCCTGCGCGCCCGCTCGCCCGACTTCCTGCCCTGGCTCACCACCACGGCCGGCCGCATCCCCAACCCCTTCTTCAGCACCGACCTGGTGTGGGACGACGACCTCGCCTTCGACGGCATCGCGCTGCAGTTCGAAGACCCCGCGGCCGCCACGCGCACCTGGCGCCCCTTCGGCACCGTGGGCTGGTTCCCGCTGCAGGACAACGAGAAGTCGGCCAGCAACCAGGCGCGCAACAAGTCGCTGCTGGCCGCGCAGGTGGGCGTGGAGTGGGTGCCCAGCAACGACCTGCGCGCCAAGCTCGGTCTGGCGATGTACGACTACCGCAACGTCAGCGGCGTGCGCAATGCCTTCAACAGCAACACCCAGGACGCGACCCAGCCCGCCTTCCGCCAGAAGGGCAACTCGCTGTTCAACCTGTCCAACCCCGCGAACCTGGGCGGCCCCTTCGGCCTGGCGGCGGACTACCGCGTGCTCAACCTCACCGGCACGGTGGACTACAACCTGTTCAACCCGGTGCACCTGATCCTGAGCGCCGACTATGTGCGCAACATCGGCTTCAACCCGTCGCGCGCGCTGGCGCGCTCGGGCCGGCTGCTGCGCGAGGAGGACACCGGCTACATGGTGCGCGCGGCCGTGGGCATGCCCAACATGCTGCTCAAGGGCGACTGGCAGCTCTCGCTGGCCTACCGCTACCTCGAGGCCGACGCCGTGCTCGACGCCTTCACCGACTCCGACTTCCACCTCGGCGGCACCAACAACAAGGGATTCATCGTCGGCGCGCAGTACGGCCTGAGCCGCAACACCTGGCTCAGCGCGCGCTGGCTCTCCAGCCGCGAGATCAGCGGCCTGCCGCTGTCCATCAACACCCTCCAGCTGTACTTCAATGCGAAGTTCTGAGGACGCTCGCCGCCTGGCGTGGTGCACCACGCTGGCCCTGGCCGCCGGCCTGGGGGCCTGCGCGCAGCACGACCCGCGGCAGCTGGCGCTGCGCGACCGCATCGAGCAGGGCGCGCTCACGCCCGAGGACAGCGAACGCTTCTTCACCGGCGAACGCGAGCACCAGGCGGTGGTCAGCGCGCGGCGGGACGTGCCGCCCCGGCTCGCCAGCGCGCTGGACCGCGATCTCGCGCAGGCGGTGGCGAGCGGCGAGGTGGAGCGCGCGCGCCAGCTGATCAAGGACGGTGCGCAGGTCAACGCGGTGGACGCGGGCGGCCAGACCGCGCTGCTGATCGCCGCGCGCGCCGGCGACCTGGAAATGGCCCGGCTGCTGCTGCGCTCGGCGGCCGACCCCAATGGCCGGGGCGGCCCCTTCACCCCGCTGGGCGCGGCCGCGCTGCACGGGCACGCCCCGCTGGTGCGCCTGCTGCTGCGCGCGGGGGCCGAGGTGGATGCCGTGGGCCTGAACGGCCAGACGCCCCTGATGAACGCCATCAAGCTCGACCGCCTCGAGGCGGCGGCCCTGCTGCTCCAGGCCGGTGCCGACACCCGCACGGCCGACCGCAGCGGGGACGACCCGCTGGTCGCCGCGATCCACGAAGACCGGCCGCGCATGCTGGACCTGCTGCTGGCCCACGGCGCGGACCCCAACCGGGCCGACGCCAACGGCCTCACGCCGCTCTACTGGGCGCGCCAGCTCCAGCGCGATGCCCTGGCGCAGCGCCTGCTGGCGGCCGGCGCGCGCGAGGACCAGCAACGGCAGACCCTGCGGGCCAGCCGCCCCTACCCGAAGGAGGATTTCTGATGCGCAAAGCCACATGCCGGGGCCTGATCCTCGCGCTGCTGATGGTGGGTGTGGGTGGCGTGGCCACCGCCCAGGACGACAAGCGCGCCACGCGCGAGCGCGAGGCCCTGCGCCGCTCCCAGCAGCAGGCCCAGAAGGCCACCCAGGACCTGGGCGCGCTGCAGGAAAAATTCAACGCCGCCGAAAAGGAGCGCGAGCAGCTGGCCGGTGAGGTGGACGGCGCGCAGAACCGCGCGCGCAACGAAGCCGCGCGCGGCCAGCGCCTGCAGCGCGAGCTGCAGGCCGTGACCGGCGAGCGCGAGGCGCTGCGCACCGAGAAGGCCGCGCTGGAGCAGCGCCTGCAGGCGAGCACAGCGCGCGGCGCCCAGCTCGAACGCGACCTCGCCGCCGCGCAGCAGCGCGGCCAGCAGCTGGACGCGCAGGGCGCGACCCAGCGCGAGCAGATCACTGCCTGCGAAACCCGCAACAGCGGGCTCTACGCCACCGGCCGCTCGCTGATCGAGCAGTGCCGCGACCGCAGCGAGAACGACAGCGTGCTGCGCCTGGAGCCGTTCACCGGCATCCACCGCGTGGGCATCGAGAACATGCTGGAGTCGCACCGCGACCAGCTCGACGAACACCGAACCCCGCCGGCGGCCGCCGCCGGCCGTTGAAGGAGCAGCGCCGCATGGCCAAGGGAACGATGCTGGCGGCGCTGATCGCCGCCGCCGTGCTGGCCGGCTGTGCCTCGCGGCCGCTGGACGACAGCGATGCCGAGGCCGTGCCGGCGTCGGCCTGGGCGCGGCAGATGCACTGGGCGGGCGCCGACGGCCGGGCCACCTGGACGCACCTGCGCTACGGCAGCCAGACGCCCACGCACTACAGCCCCACCTTGCACGAAGGGCGTGCCGCGCTGCTGGCGCGCAGCGAGGCGGGCAACAGCACGCTGCGCATGAAGCTCGCGCCGCAGGACGTGGGCGCGGCGCGCTGGCTCTCGTTCTCCTGGTTCGTGCCCGCGCTCAACGAGCAGGCGGACCTGCGCGACGCGGACATCGACGACGCGGTGGTGCGCGTGATCCTCGCCTTCGATGGCGACCGCAGCCGCATGGCGCCGCGCGACCACATGCTGTCGGAGATCGCGCAGCTCGTCTCGGGCGAGCCCTTGCCCTTCGCGACGCTGATGTACGTGTGGGACCACCGCTACCCGGTGGGCAGCGTGATCCCCAACCCGCACACGCAGCGCATCCGCAAGCTGGTGGTGGAGTCCGGCCCGCAGCGCCTCAACCAGTGGGTGGACGTGGAGCGCGACATCGAGGCGGACTACCGCCTGGTGTTCGGCGAGGCGCCGGGCCGCCTCACGGCCATCGGGGTCATGAGCGACTCCAACAACACCGGTGAAAAAGTGCAGGCCTGGTTCGGCCCGCTGAGCCTGTCGGCCGAGCCGCGCCACGGCCTGCCGCTGCGCTCGGCGGAGGTGGACCGCTCGATCGAGGGCCGGGACCTCCGTTGAACGGGCTCAGGCCTTGGCTTGAGCGAGTTCCGCGGCCTGCACCGACACGTCCAGCAGGCGGGCCTTGCTGCTGTAGTGGCGGTCCAGGCGCCACTCGTTCAGGATCTCGATCGCCAGTTCGAAGCGCGGGTAGTTCATCGCGTAGAGCTGACCGAGGGGAA
The DNA here is from genome assembly GCF_058787875.1 of Hydrogenophaga sp. FW305-3-2-15-A-LB1. Classification (NCBI taxonomy): domain Bacteria; kingdom Pseudomonadati; phylum Pseudomonadota; class Betaproteobacteria; order Burkholderiales; family Comamonadaceae; genus Hydrogenophaga; species Hydrogenophaga sp. FW305-3-2-15-A-LB1. The sequence continues at coordinate 4,577 of NZ_JBYTAE010000022.1, forward strand.
ACGCCTGGTCGGATTCCAGCGCGATCACGAGCGCGGACAGCGTCTTCGAATCGCTGTTGTCCGGGTTGGCTTGTATCAGCTTGCGGGCTTTCTTGACGGCGAGCATGGTGGGTCCTTTGCGAGGGTGGGAGGCGGTTCAGGCGGAGGGGGAAGCTCGATTCATGCTAGCGCAACGGACGCAAAAAACGCGCCCGGTGCCGCGATAAAAGTGCACCCGAATGAACCGTCATGTAACCGACATTTTTCTGTCACAGTCCATGCCTTTCGAGCGCCCATTCACTGCGAGGTGCGCAGGCTCAGGCCGACCAGCGCCTGTGTGCTGGAGAACGCCAGGCCGGGGCGGTTGCCGCGCCGCTGGGTGTGCTGCAGCGAGGTGTTGAGCGAGAGGTTGCGGCTCACCGCCCAGCGCAGGCCCAGGCTGGCCTCCTGCGTGGCTTCGCGCGTGGGGTCGGGCGCTCGGCCCGGGGGCGGGCCGAGGAAGCGGCGGCGCGTTTCGCCCAGGCTGGCCTGCAGCGTGGTGCGCGCGGCGATCTGCCACACGTGGCCGAGCTGCAGCTTGTCGGTGCGCACGTGGCTGGCGTTGAGCGACTGGTAGCTCGACACGTCGGACGACCACTGCAGGGTCCACAGGGTCTTGGCCGTGGCCGACCAGCGCAGCGAGAGCGCGGCGTTGGTGCCGTCGTAGTCGCGCAGCGCCAGGCGCTCGTGCCGGCGCTGCAGGTGGACGAGGTTGAGCTCGACCGTGGTCTTGGCGCTGGCGAGCCAGCGCACGTCGAGCACCTGCTCGTCCTGGTCGAACTCGGTGTCGCGCAGCAGCACCGGCGGCCCCAGGCCGGCCAGGGTGCTGCCGCTGCCCTTGCGCAGCCGCCAGGTGACGGAGCTGCCGGAGCTCGCGTCGTAGCGTAGCCCGGCCTCGGCCGAGCGCAGCACATAACTTTCTTCACCGAGCAGGGGCTGCTCGTTCTGGTTGCGCGTGCGCAGCACGCCCGCGACCAGGCGCCAGGCGCCGTCGATCTCGTACACCGCGTCGAAGGCCTCGTGCCGCTGGGTGCGCTGGTTGCCGCTGGTGAGCACGCTGGCGTCGTCGAAGCTGTTGACGCTCTCGTCCTGCTCGGCGCGCAGGCTGCCGCGCAGGCGCGGCGTGAGGGCCCAGCGCCAGGCCAGGTCGTAGTTGGTGGCCAGCAGGTCGAGCCGCTGGTGGGTGCGGTAGCGGTAGTCGACCAGGCTCACGTCGAGCTCGATGCGCTGCAGGCTGTGCGTCTTGGCGTAGCGCAGGCCGAGCGAGCTGATGTCCATGGTCTCCCCGGCGCTGGGCCGGCCCAGCACGGTCTGTGGCCGCACGCCGTCGGGCAGGCGGAACAGGTTGTCGTCGTGCCGCAGCGTGTACGAGGCGGAGAGGTCCAGGCCGTCGGTGTCCTGGGCCAGGGCGGCGCCGGCGGATCCGAGGGCGAACAAGGCGGTCGCCCAACGGGCGAGGCAGGCAAGGCGAACCATGTCGGTCAATACGCCTGCTGGTCTTTGAACACCAGGCGGATCGTCTTGAGCACGATCAGCAGGTCCAGCTTGAGCGACCAGTTGCGCAGGTAGTCCAGGTCGTACTCGATGCGGCCTTCCATCTTCTCCAGCGTGTCGGTCTCGCCGCGGTAGCCGTTGACCTGGGCCCAGCCGGTGATGCCGGGCTTGACCTTGTGCCGCACCATGTAGCCCTTGATGAGCTTGCGGTACAGCTCGTTGTGCGCCACCGCGTGCGGGCGCGGCCCCACGATGCTCATGCGGCCCTGCAGCACGTTGATGAACTGCGGCAGTTCGTCCAGCGAGGTCTTGCGCAGGAAGGCGCCCAGCGGCGTGATGCGCTTGTCGTCGCGGCGCGCCTGCTGGATGTTCGGGCCGTCCTCGGCCACGGTCATCGAGCGGAACTTGTAGACCACGATCTCTTCGCCTTCCTGCCCGTAGCGGCGCTGCTTGAAGATGACCGGGCCCGGCGAGCCGAGCTTGACGGCCAGCGCGATTGCCAGCATGACCGGGGCCAGGCCCAGCAGGATGAGCGAGGCCAGCACGGCGTCGCTGCCGCGCTTGAGCAGGCCGTTGAGGCCCTGGAACGGCGTGTCGCAGACCGAGATCACCGGCATGCCGCACAGCAAGGTGGGCTTGCTCTGGATCAGGTCGGTCACGAACATGTCGGGCACGAAGTAGATGGAGGCGGTGGTGTCCTTGAGGTCGTCCAGGATCTTCAGGATGCGCGGCTGCGAGGCCATGGGCAGCGAGATGTAGATCAGGCTGATGCGCTGGCCGTGGATCACCTCGGCCAGGTGCTCGAAGCGGCCGAGCAGGGTGAACGGGGCATCGGTCCGCAGGCGCTCGCGGCTGCGGTCGTCCACGAAGCCGACCACGTCGATGTTGTTGAAGACGGCGGCCTTCAGGCTGTGGGCCAGGGCCAGGCCCTGGTGGTTCATGCCGACGACGAGGGCGCGGTCGGGCGGGCCCTGCAGGCGCACCAGGGCGGGCGCGGCGCGGCGCAGCAACAGCCAGGCGAGGGTGTCCACCACCGGCACCGCCACGGCCCAGGCCATGAGCAGGTCCGGCGGGTAGGCGCGCAGGTAGCCGGTGACCAGGCCCGCGGCCAGCAGCAGGCCCAGGGTGGCGCCCCAGCTCAGCAGCACGTCGATCACCAGCGCGCGGGCGGAGACGGTGAGGCGCGCCGGGCCGGGGAAGGTGAGGGCGAACACCACCAGGCCCAGGATGAAGTACTCCGGGTGGATGCCGCCATCCATGGCGCGGGCCAGCGCCCAGAGGCAGGCCACGCCCACCAGCGGGCTGAGCGAAATTTCCAGCGCATGCAACAGGCCGCCCCGGCTGGAGGCGCTCGGGTGGCTGCGTGGGAGGGTGGTGGGCGAAAGGCCCTGGGCGGTCGTCTGGGTCAAGGGAGTTCCCCCGGTGCAACGGGCTGTCGCCAGGGGCGGAACGCGCCGATGGCAGGGGGCCAGTCTGCCGGCCGTATGTGACACCTTGAATGCACGATGAAGACAGGCGCGGGACAACTGGCAACGGTGGCGCCGCGCTGTCATGCAGGCCACATGCAAGCCCCCTACATTCGCGCTTTTTCTTCCAGGTCTCCACCATGCCTTCCATTTCCGTCGTTCCTGTCGTTCTCTCGGGCGGCTCCGGCAGCCGCCTCTGGCCCCTCTCGCGCGACCAGCACCCCAAGCAGCTGCTGGCCCTGGCCGGGGCCGATTCGCTGCTGCAGGCCACGCTGCGCCGCGTGGCCGAGCTGCCGGGCCTGGGCGTGGCACGGCCGCTGGTGGTGTGTGGGGAGGCGTACCGCTTCGTGATCGCCGAGCAGCTGCGGCAGATCGGCTGTGAGGGGCAGATCGTGCTGGAGCCCGTGGGCCGCAACACGGCACCGGCCATGGCGGTGGCCGCGCACGCGGCGGGCAGCGAGGGCGACGATCCGCTGATGCTGGTGATGCCGGCCGACCACATGATCCCCGACGCCGCCGCCTTCGGCCGCGCCGTGGCCGCCGCCGCGCCGCTGGCCATGGCCGGTGCGATGGTGACCTTCGGCGTGGCGCCCACCACGCCCGAGACCGGCTACGGCTACATCCAGCGTGGGCCGGCGTTCGCGCTCGCCGCCGACGGCACCACCGTCTGGTCAATCGCCCGCTTTCTGGAGAAGCCCGACGAAGAGACCGCCGAACGCCTGGTGCGCGAGGGCGAGTGCCTGTGGAACGCGGGCCTCTTCATGGTGCGCGCCTCGGTCTGGCTGCAGGCGCTGCGCCACTGCCGGCCCGACATCGCCACCGCGGTCGCCACCACCTGGGACGCGCGCCGCACCGACAGCGACTTCGTGCGCCTGCCGATGGCGGCGTTCGCGGCCTGCCCGAGCGACTCGATCGACTACGCGGTCATGGAGCGCCTGGTCGCGGGTGGCGCGCGCGACCCGGCGCTGCCGCATGGCGTGGTCGTGCCGCTGGCGGCGGGGTGGTCCGACGTGGGCGCGTGGAATTCGGTCTGGCAGTGCCTGCCCAAGGACGAGGCGGGCAATGCGGTGCAGGGCGATGTGGTGTTGCGCGATGCGCGCAACACGCTGGTGATGGCCGAGCGCCGCCTGGTGGCCTGCTGCGGCGTGGACGACCTGGTGGTGGTGGAGACCGCCGACGCGGTGCTGGTGGTCCACAAGGACCGGGCACAGGAGGTCAAGCAGATCGTGGAGCAGCTGCGGCGCGAGGGCCGCGCCGAAGCGACGGCCCACCGCAAGATCCACCGCCCCTGGGGCTGGTACGACAGCGTGGATGCGGGCGCGCGCTTCCAGGTCAAGCGCATCCTGGTCAAGCCGGGTGCCGTGCTCTCGCTGCAGATGCACCACCACCGCGCCGAGCACTGGATCGTCGTCAAGGGCACGGCGCAGGTGACCTGCGACGACCGCCAGTTCCTGCTCACGGAAAACGAGTCCACCTTCATCCCGCTGGGCAAGACCCATCGGCTGGAGAACCCGGGCCGCTTCGATCTGGAAATGATCGAGGTGCAGTCGGGCTCCTACCTCGGTGAAGACGACATCGTGCGCTTCGACGACGTGTACGGCCGCGTGCCGGCCGCCGCGCCGCTCATGCGCTGAGGGGTTGCAAGGGTCCGTTCGGACCATTTTTCTTTGCGGCGCCGACATCAAACGCAGCCCATCGTCCAGCGCGGTGTCACCGCGGGTTCATGGCCTCGCGGGATGCTGGGGACTCCCGTTTTCCCCACCACTCCCACGAGGAACTTCCATGTCAGACCAGTCCAACGGCCATCCCGATCTTTCCCGCCGCAACATGCTGCTGGGCGGCAGTGCCGCGGCCATCACCGCCGCGTTCACCGGCCCCATCACCGCGATGGCCAACACCATCGACCAGGGCTACAACGCCAGCTGCTCGCCGGCCGATGCCTCCGCGCTCGTCACCAGCCCCTACGGCCCGACCGCCCCGGTGAACGACATGGTCACCGGCCTGCCCCTGATCGAACTGCCCGCCGGTTTCAGCTACAAGAGCTACGGCTGGCGCGGCGACATCATGAGCGACGGCCTGCCCACCCCGGGCAACCACGACGGCATGGGCGTGGTCGTCTCGCGCCGCGTGGGCCGCAGCAACGAAATCATCCTGGTGCGCAACCACGAGCAGGCCACCTCCACCAACGCCGCGAACATCATCGGCGGCAGCCGCTCCAACGTCGCCAAGTACGACACCGGCCTGACCGGCAGCGACTACCAGATCGGTGGCAACACCAACCTCGTGTTCCGCGACGGCAACTGGGCCGAGAGCTACGCCACCTTCGGCGGCATCTACCGCCCGTGCGCGGGCGGCGCGTCGTCCTGGGGCAGCTGGCTGAGCAACGAAGAGATCGGCAGCAACGCCATCAGCAGCGAAGGCAAGAAACACGGCTACATCTTCGAGATCCCGGCCGACACCAGCCTGAACGCCGCCAACGTCAACCCCATCCGCGACATGGGCCGCATGGCGCACGAAGCCAGCGCGCTGGACCCCGACACCGGCTACTGGTACCTGACCGAAGACGCGGGCAACGCCAACACGCTGTACCGCTTCCTGCCGAACAACATCAACGGCGGCCTGGGCTCGCTGCACGAAGGCGGCCGCCTGCAAGGCCTGGCCGTGCGCGGCCGCCCCGGCGCCGACCTGCGCTTCCCCACGCTGTGCCAGGAATTCCAGTGCGACTGGGTCGAGATCGCCGATCCCGATGCCGACCGCGCGTCCATGAGCACCTCGGTGGGCACCGTCACCGGCAGCGGCCCGTTCCGCGGCGCCTACGCCAACGGCGGCGCGATCTTCGGCGCCAACGAAGGCTGCTGGGTCGCCAACGGCGTGGTGTTCTTCACCGACAAGGCCACCAGCTCGGCCACCTCGTCCCTGCCGGCGCGCGCGGGCGTGATCTGGGCGCTGGACCTGTCCACCCTGGTGCTCAAGGCCATCTTCGTGAGCCGCGACCGCGTGGTCGGCAACTCGCCCGACAACATCTGCGTGAGCCCGCGCGGTGGCCTGCTGTTCAACGAAGACGGCGGCAACAGCAGCCCGACCAGCCAGCCCATCCCCTCGCAGGACCTGAAGGTGCTCACGCCCGCCGGCAACAGCTACATCTTCGCCCGCAACAACTACAACTTCACGCGCGCCCAGCTCGACGCCGTCGGCAAGACCGGCGCCACCACCGGCAACCAGCGCAACACCGAATGGGCCGGCAGCGTGTTCAGCCCCGACGGCCGCGTGCTGTTCGTGAACATCTACACCGGCGTCACGCTGGCCATCACCGGCCCTTGGACCAAGGGCAGCCTTTGAACCCCCGCACCCCGCAACAGGACCACACCATGAAAAAACCACTTCTCTCCCTCGCCGCCGCCGCCGCCCTGCTGGCCGCCATGCCCGCCCACGCCATCAGCTTCAACGGCGTGATGGGGGGTGATTCGGAGTTCCGGGACTTCAGCACCGACGGCCTGCTGTCGTTCGACATCGACTTCTCGTCGCTGGCGCCCATGACCCTGAACTACACCATCGACGCGGCCGACCTGATCGGGGGCAGCCTCTCGTTCAACGCCCTGCTGGCCAACTTCCTGGGCAACGCCGGCTTCGAAGGCCTGTCGTTCAGCCTGAGCACCGGCACCTTCGGCAACCTGGGCACGGTCACGCCGCAGTTCGGCGCCGTCAGCGCGATCAACTTCAACGGCAGCAACGCCAGCGTGAACTTCTCGCAGCCCGAGTTCCTGGACGTGGCCATCGGCAACTCGCTGAACAACGGTGGCGTGAACTGGTCCATCAACGGCCTCAACGCCGGCGACAGCCTGAGCATCACCGTGGCCGCCGTGCCGGAACCCGAAACCTATGCCCTGCTGCTCAGCGGCCTGGGCATGGTCGGCTGGCTGTCGCGCCGCCGCCGCCCGCAAGCCGTCGCCGCCTGATGGGTTGATCCTCCGGGCTCGCACCGCCCACCCGCTGGGGCGGTGCGGGTCCGGGTCAGCGTGGGGTCTCCGTGTGGAGTGCCAGGTGGGCGGCCAGGCCGATCAGCAAGCCCCAGAAGGCACCACCAATGCCCAGCATCTGGACGTTGGCGGCCGCGGCGAGAAACGTGATCAGCGAGGCTTCGCGTGTCTTCGCGTCGGCCATCGCGGCGGTCAGGCTGCCGCCAATGGTGCCCAGCAACGCCAGGCCCGCCAGGGTGGCGATGAACGTGGCCGGCAAGGCCATGAAGACGGCCGCCAGCGTCACGCCGAAGACGCCGACCAGGATGTAGAGCACGCCCGCCGCCATGCCGGCGACCCAGCGCTTCGAGGGGTCTTCATGTGACGCCTTGCCCGTGCAGATGGCCGCCGTGATGGCCGCCACGTTGAAGGCATGCGAGCCGAAGGGCGCCATGAGCAGGGACCCCAGGCCGGTGACCGCCACGATGGGGTTGGCGCTCGTGCGGAAACCGTCGTTTCTCAGCACCAGCATGCCGGGCATGTACTGCCCCGTGAGCGTGATGAGGAAGAGCGGCAGGGCCAGGCTCAACAGGGCGTGGACGCTGAAGTCGGGCTGCGTGAACACGGGGCTCGCCACGCGGAGTTCGAGTCCGCCGAGGTCCACCCGCCCTTGCGCGAGCAGGTAGGCCAGGCCGAGCAGGAGGACGCCCACGATCGCGTAGCGCGCGGTCAACCGTTTGAGCGTGAGGTACGCGCCGATGAGAAGGCCCGCGAGCCATGGGTCGAGGCTCATGCCTGCGAAGGCGCCGATGCCGAACTGCAGCAGGATGCCCGCCAGCAGGCCCGCGGCGATCCCTGGCGGGATCCACCGGATGAGCTTCTCGAAGCCACCGGTCAGGCCGAGCACCACGAAGGCCGCCGCCGACATCAGGTACGCACCGACCGCCTCCGCGTACGAGGTGGTGGCCAATGCCGTGACCAGGAAGGCGGCCGCTGGCGTGGACCAGGCGGTGATGATGGGCTCGCGGCTGAACCAGCTCAGCAGAACGCCCGTGACGCCCACGCCAATGGAAACGGACCACACCCACGAGGCGGTCATCTCCGGACTCAGGCCGGCGACCTTGGCCGCCTGGAACACCAGGATGAACGTGCCGCCGTAGTTGACGATGACCGAGACGATCCCCGCGACCACGGGGTGGGTGAGATCATGGACGTGAAAGCGAGGGACGGCGGTTGACATGGTGTGCGGGACATCCTGTGGGCGGAGGCGGGGACACGGTTGAAAGCCTGGTTTTTACGGGGAAATTGGTTGGTTGTGTCCAGCCATTTTTGACACATCTATCAGACCATTTGGGCAATGCCTGAATGGTAGGATCCGGTCGATTGAATCCAAAAACACCGCCAGACCAATTGTTCAAGCATGCCCAGCTCGAATCCGTGAAGGCCTGGATCGGTGACCCGGCCCAGCGTGCCTTGCCGCTGCATGCGCGGATTCAGCGCGCCATCCGGCAGCTGATCCTCGATGGGGTCCTGGATGCCGGCAAGCCACTGCCTGCTTCCCGGATGCTGGCGATGTCCCTGGAGGTTTCGCGCGACACCGTGGAGGCCGCTTACGGCCAACTGCACGCCGAGGGCTTCATCGAGCGCCGGGTGGGCAGTGGCAGTTTTGTGTCGGGGCGCGCGCGGAGGTCGCCCAGCCGCCATGCCGCGCGGCGCCCGAGCGCGCAGCGGGAAGCCGCGCGCCTGAGTGAACGTGGCGCCGCGATGTTCCGGCAAGGTGGCGTGCGGGAGTTCCTCGGTTCGCGCCCTTTTGCACCTGGCGTGCCGGAGACGCGGTCTTTCCCCATCCAGGTGTGGGAGCGCCTGCAGCGGCAGGTCTTGAAGGAGCACGGCAGCCAGGCCCTGGCCCACGGGCCCGCGCAGGGCGTGGAGTCCTTGAGGCGGGCCATTGCCGACCATGTCAACCTCGAGCGCGGGGCCCATGCGAGCCCTGAGCGTGTGCTGATCCTCACCAGTTCGCAGCAGGCGCTCACCCTGTGCGCGAACGTGCTGCTGGATGCCGGCGACAGGATCTTCGTCGAAGACCCCGTCTACCACGGGGCGCGCAAGGCGTTCGATGCGGCGGGCCTCGAATGCGTTCCCGTTCCCCTGGACGCCCAGGGCATGCGGACCGACCACCTGCAGGCGTCGGGCGTGCCCGGCAAGGCCGTCTTTCTGACGCCCTCCCATCAGTTCCCCACGGGCGCGACGCTGGCGCTGGACCGTCGCCTGGCGGCGATCGAGTGGGCTCGGCGAAACCAGGCGTGGATACTGGAAGACGACTACGACAGCGAGTTCCACTACGCCGGCAAACCCACGGCCTGCGTCCAGGGGCTGGATGCCCATGAGCGGACCCTCTACATCGGCACCTTCACCAAGTCGCTGTTTCCGGGCCTGCGCATTGGCTACATGGTGCTGCCCGCGCCGCTCGTGGAGCCCATGACCGCCGCGCGCACGCTGTTGGACGGGCACAGCGCCCCGATTCCCCAGCTCACCCTGGCCCGATTCATGGAAGGCGGGCACTTCGGGGCGCACGTGCGCAGCATGCGAGGGATCTATGCCGGGCGCCGCGACAGGCTGGCCGATCTGCTGGGCCGGCACCTGGCCGGATGGCTGGAGCCTCATGTGCCGGCTGGCGGGCTGCAGATGCCTTGTCTGCTGAAAGGCGGGATGCCCGAGCGTGACGTCGTCGATGCGGCTGGCCGCGCGGGCCTGGACCTGCTGGGCCTGAGCGGGCTTTACGTGGGCCGCCAGCAGACCCCGGGTTTCGTGATGGGGTTTGCCGCGCACACCCCGGCGGAACTGGACGCCGCCGTGAAGAAGCTCAGGAAAGTCTTCGAAACATGGGGCCGCTAGCGCAAGGCGCCCGCCGAGGCGCGCGATCGCCATCGAAAAGGAACAGGCAATGAAACCATCGGCCAACGGCCTGCTGACGCAGGTGTCCATCGTCCATCTGATCAGCCACCTGCACATCATGGCGGTGCCCGCCATGCTGCCCTTGCTGCCCGCTGCTATGCAGGTGGGCTTCGTGGAGCTCGGTGTCGCGATTGGCGTGTTCAACGTCGTTTCGGCCGTGGTGCAGGCCCCCCTGGGCTTCCTCGTGGATCGTTGGGGTGCCCGACGGATGTTGATGGCCGCGCTCGTGCTGGGAGCCGCCGCGTTCGCGCTGGTGGCCGCCGTGCCCACCTACCCGGCGCTGCTCGTGGCCATGGCCATCGCGGGCCTGGCGAACGGTGTGTACCACCCCGCCGACTATTCGCTGCTCTCGCGGGGCATCGCGCACGAGCGCATGGGCCGGGCATTCTCGATTCACACCTTCGCCGGGTTCCTGGGGGGCGCGCTGGCGCCGCCTCTCATGGTCGGCGCGGCACTGGCCTGGTCGCCTCGCTGGTCGTTCGCCATCGCGGCCCTGGCCGGCGCCATCGGGTTCGCGGTCCTGCTTCTGGGCGGTCGCGAGCCGGTGGTCCAGGCCAGCGCATCGCCGCGCGCAGCCGAACGGCCGCGAACGGGTTCCGCGATGGCGCCGGTGGCCACCCTCGCGGTGCTCACGCTGCTGTTCACCATGCTCAGCCTGAGCACCGGTGCCATCGAGCGGTTCTCGGTGTCGGCTCTGGTGCAGGGGTTCGATGTCTCGCTCGGCGCGGCCAACCTCGCCTTGACGGTGTTTCTGTTCGCCAGCGCGATCGGGGTGCTCGCCGGTGGGGTGCTGGCCGACCGCACCGCCCGCCATGGCCACGTGGCGGCGGCCGCGTTCGCGATGGCCGCGATGCTGGTGGTGGGGGTCATCCAGGTCCCGCTCTCCGCGCCGGCGCTCGCCGTGGCCTATGGCGCCATCGGGTTCCTGAGCGGCATCGTCGCCCCCTCCCGGGACATGCTGGTTCGCGCGGCCTCACCGGCGGGCGCCGAAGGCAAGACCTTCGGCATCGTGTCCACCGGTTTCAATGTGGGGGGTGTCATCGGCCCGGTTCTGTTTGGCTACCTGCTCGACAAAGGCCTGGCCAGTGGCGTCCTGTGGGCCTCGGTGTGTTTCATGGCGATCACGACGGCCATGGTCCTGTTCCAGGAGCGGAAGGAACCCATCCGTCCCGCGCTGATCCGGCGCTGACGCCGGTTGCCGCGCGCTGGCGAAAGGTATCAAGCGCACACAAAGATTGAATTGGACGGCCAGGGGGGCCGTTTCTAGACTGCGTGCAGTTTGGAAACGGAACAACCCCTATGCAAATGAATGGCATCGTTGGCTACCTGCTCACCCCTTGCGATGCAAGCGGCCAGGTGGACCACGCTCTCCTGGCTCGACATGTCGAGCGTCTCGTGAACCTGGGGGTGCACGGCCTCGCACCGCTGGGCAGCGTGGGCTGTCTGCCCTACCTGGGTGACGGCGAGCGCGACGCCGTCATCCGCACGACCGTGGCGGCCGCGGCCGGCCGCGTTCCGGTGCTCGCGGGGGTGTCCAGCCTGGGCACCGCCCAGACGATTCGCCATGCCCGGTTCGCGCAGGAGGCCGGGGCCAGCGCCATCCAGGTGCTGCCCAGCACGTACTGGACGCTGACGGAGGCGGAGATCTTCGAGTACTACCGGCAGGTCGCGGAAGCGGTCTCCATCCCGGTGATGGTCTACAACAACCCATTCACCACCGGCCTGGACCTGCCGGTCGATTTTCTGCGCCGGCTCACGGCCTTGCCGAACGTCTCGCTCATCAAGGAAGCCAGTCCCGACGAGACCAAGATCGCACGCCTGCGGGAGGCCTGTCCCGATCACGTCGGCATCTTCGTCGGCCTGAACCGCATGGCACAGCGGGGATTCCAGGACGGCGCGGCGGGCTGGTGCACGGCCGCGCCCAACGTCTGCGCGTCCTTCATTCTCAACTTCCATCGCTGCATGGCCGCTGGCGATGTCGCCGGCGCCCAGCGCTGGTTCGCCCGCCAGTCCGAGCTGCTGAATTTCCTGATGGACCACGGGCTGCCACGCACCGTCACGGCCGGGCTCGAGCTTTGCGGTGTGCCGGCGGGGCGGCTGCGTGCGCCCTTGTCCCCTTTGACGCCAGCGCTCCACACGGCGATGAAAGACATTCTTGAAACCATGGAGATCATCTGATGACCCGCATCCTTCGCCGCCTGGCGGCATCTTGCCTGGCCGCTGCCGCGCTCGTGACCACCGCGCACGCGCAGAACTACCCCACTCAGCCGGTTCGCCTGGTGGTGCCTTTCGGTGCGGGCGGTGTCACCGACATCACCGCGCGCGTGTTCGCCGAGGGGCTGTCCCGTGAACTCGGTCAACCGGTCGTGGTGGAGAACCGCGCTGGCGCGGGGGGCGGCATTGCGGCCGGTGTCGTCGCCAAGTCCCGGCCCGATGGGCACACGCTGCTGGTCATCACCAATGGCATGTTCGCGGTCAATCCCCTGATCTATCCCAGCCTTGCCTACGACCCCCGGAAGGACTTCACGTACGTGGCCATGCTGGCGAACACGCCCACCATCCTCGCGGTCCATCCGAACAGTCCGTACGCTTCGCTGCCCGAACTGATGAAGGCCGCGGCGGCCGAGAAGGACAGGCTCAGTTTCTCGACGGCGGGCGAGGGCTCGGACAACTACCAGGTCCTCCAGTTGCTTCAGCAGGCGACGGGCACCCAGCTGCTGCCGGTGCCCTACAAGAGCGGCAGCGAGTCCTTGACGGCGGTGATCACCCGCACGGTGGATGTCACGGCGATTTCGGCGGTGACGGCGGTCAGCTTTGTCGAGTCCAAGCAGATCCGCCCGTTCGCGGTCACCTCCTCCAGGCGCCTGGCCCATCTGCCGGACATCCCGACGGTCAAGGAGGCGCTGGGCAAGAGCGTGGAAGGCGGCTCGCTCTCGGGCGTCGCGGCACCCGCTGGAACCCCCGCGGAGGTGGTGAAGCGGCTCAATGCCGCGATCGCCAAGGTCGCCGCCAGCCCCCTGGTGCAGGAGAAGATCTACTCGAAGGGCAGCGAAGCGGTCGACCCCACGCAGGCCGCGTTCGAAAAACGGGTTCGCGATGAACAGGCGAAGTGGGCCGCGCTGCTGAAGCCGGCGGCCAGGTAGGCGCGAGAGCGCCGCGCGGCTTCAGAAACCGGGTGGCGCCGCCAGCACTTCGCGGGCCGTGTCCACGAACCAGGGCACGGCCGGGTTGATCGACCTGGAGGGTGTCGCCAGCGCCAGGGGATAGGTCAAGGCCTGGTCTTCAGAGTCGGTCAGCGGCACGAAGCGCACGTGGTCGATGGCGATGCGGCGCGAGGCCTGGGGCACGATGGCAATGCCCAGGCCCGCCGCGATGAGGGGCAGGGTGATCAAGGCATGCGAAGACTCCTGGAGCGCCTTGGGGTGGAAGCCGTCGCGCCGGCACAGGGCCATGACCTCGCCCGCGAAACCCGGGCTGTCGGAATGGGCCAGGGTCACCAGCGTCTCTTCGCCCAATTCGGAGAGCTTGACGGTTTTCCGGTTCGCGACAGGGTGGTGGGACGGGACCGCCAGGACCAGGTGCTGCCGGGGCAGCGCCATCCACTCGATGCCGGGGACACCGGAAGAGGGCGGCACCAGAAAAGCGGCATCGAGTTCGCCCCGTTGCAGCTCACCCAGGATCCCCACGGTGCTGCCACTGCTCAGGTGCAGGCGAACCGAAGGAAAGCTGGCCGCGAAACGGTGCAGCAGGACGGGCAGCAGTTCCAGCGATGCACTGGGGACGGAACACACCCGCAAGCTGCCGATGCGGCCCTGGTCGGCATCGCGCGTGGCCTTGATCGCGGCCTCGGCGCCATCGAGGAGGCGTTGGGCTTCGCCGAGAAAGACACCACCCGCCATGGTCAGGCGAACGCCCAGGCGATCGCGCTCGAAGAGCTGCACGCCCAGATCGGACTCCAGCCGCTTGATGGCGATGCTCAGAGGGGGCTGCGTCATGTTCAGGCGTTCGGCGGCCTTTCGGTAGTTGAGTTCGGTCGCCAGCACGACGAATTGGCGCAGTTGTCTGAGGTCCATGGGGTGTCTCCACAGTGGATTTTTGTATCCAGTAATTTTTCGCGAGCGTTCCTAGAATGCCGCTTCTTTTTAACAGGAGTCCCTTCATGAGCATTGTTGATTCGACCGTCGCCCCGCTGGTCCACCAGATGCCCCAGTACCGCCGCCCGGAAGACATGGGGTGGGAGATGGGGCGTTTCAAGAACAAGACCAAGTTCCTGTTCCACACGCGGCCCGAGTGCCCGACAGAACCCAATGCCGGCTTCCTGCGCTACGAGCCTGGCGCGGGATTCAAGCTGCACAAACACGATTTCGCGCAGGTCTGGTATGTGATCGAGGGCGAGTTCGACATGGGTGGCAAGTTGTTCGGCCCGGGCACGGTGGTCTTCCACCCGGACCCCCACATCGAAGAGGCGCTCACCACCGAGACCGGCGGCACGATTTTTTTCGTCCAGTACCAGGGGCCCACCAGCGGGGCGCGCCCCGTCTACGAGGGGCGCATGAACATCCAGGGTGATGTCCCGGAACTGACCGCGTCGGATTTCGAGCGCTGAGCACCACAGCAGCGGTCCATTTTGAGAACTCCAAAGAGGCAAAACCGTGTTCATGTCCTTCTTCCAAAAGGTGCTGGTCGGCACCATGCTCGCGATCCACCTGATGGGTCCCACCCACGCTGCCGAGCACTGGCCGACCCGGCCCATCACGCTCGTGGTGCCCTTTGGTGCGGGTGGCATCACCGATGTCACGGCCCGCACGGTCGCGAAGCTGCTTCAGGAAGAGCTCGGGCAGCCCGTCGTGGTGGACAACAAGCCTGGCGCGGGCGGCAACATCGCCGCGGGCAGCGTCGCGCGCGCCAAGGCCGATGGCCACACGCTGATGGTGATGACCAATGGCATGGTGGCGGTCAATCCGCTGATCAACAAGGCGCTCAATCACGACGCCATCAAGGACTTCACCTACATCTCGATGATCGCCAACACGCCCCTGGTGCTGGTGGTGTCCGAGAAGTCGCCCATCCGCGATCTGCGCTCTTTGGTCGCGCTGGCCAGGCAGCAGCGCGAAGGTGTCGCGTTCGCGAGTTCAGGACTGGGGACGTCGATCCACCAGGTGCTCGCGTCGCTGCAGCAGGCCACCGACACCACCTTCCTGCACGTGCCCTACAAGAGTGGGGCGGAGGCCGCCAATGCCTTGCTGTCGGAGGCGGTGCAGGTCACGGCGGTCGAGACGGTGGTGGTGGGGCCCTTTGTCGAGTCGGGCAGGATGCGCCCGCTGGGCGTCACCTCGAGCCAGCGCGTGCCGAGACTGCCGAACATCCCGACCGTCGCCGAGCAGCTCGGCGCGGAGTTTGACGTGGGGTCCATTTCCGGCGTGGTCGCACCCGTTGGCACCCCCCCGGCGATCGTCAAGAGGCTGGAGGAGGCCATGGCCAAAGTGCTCAGGAGCGAAGGCATGCAGGTGCTGTTCATGCAGGGCAGCCAGCCCATGCCGGCGGGCGCCGAAGCCTTTCAGACGCGCATGCGCAAGGAGGTGACCAAATGGAAGGACGTTTTCGGCGTTCGCTGACGAGGCGGGAGCGTGCGGATGGATGAGCGAGCGCCTGGCGAGACGGACCGGTTGCAGCAGCTGGTCGAGTCGATCGCGGCGAAGATCTTCAACGGCACCTATGCGCCAGGACAGAAGCTCCGGCAGGAGACCCTGGCGGAGGAGTACGACGTGAGCCGCACGCCGGTGAGAGAGGCGCTTCGGCAGCTCGAGATCAAGGGGCTGGTCGTCCAGCAAAGGCGCTATGGCGCCACGGTGCTTGCCCCCACCACCAAGGACATCGGCGCCAACTACTGGTTGCGCGGGGAGCTCGAGGGGATGGCGACGGAGCTGGCGGCCCGATGGATATCGGACGCCGACCTGCATCGGTTGCAGATCGTCCATGCCGAATGCGTGGCGTCGGTTCGAGCCCTCCATGAGACGGTCAACGCCGCGGGCGGTGCGCCCTGTCCGACGGCGGCCGAGCCCATGCGCCACTGGGTGGTCAAGAACCAGGCGTTTCATGCGCTGATCTACAGCGCCTGCGGCAATGCCTCGCTGGAACGCAGCATCCGCGATCTGCATCTGGACTACACCCGGAACATCCTCAACATGACCGTGTTGGGCATGCACGAGTCCCGGATGCGAAAGAACATCGAGCACCACGCCGCCATCGTCGAGGCCTTGGTGGCGAGAGACGCACTTGCTTCCAGAGACGCGATGCGGACCCACATCCAGGCGTCCGGGGCGTTCGTCGTGGACTGGCTGGAGAAGCGGCCCGCCCCCCGGCGATCGCGCACAGGCCGGCGCTTCTGAGGCGCCGACGATCACCGGTGCCTCAGGGCTCGCGCGGGCAACCGCTGCCGGGCCTGCCGTCCAGGTGGGGCATCAGCACCGGCGCCATGGAGCGCAGGATCTGCACCGGCAGGCCGGAGGTGAAGCGGTAGCCGGCCGCGTCCGGTCCGATCACATAGGCGGTCACGCTGCCGAAGTGCCGTGGTCCCAGGTAGAACACGAAGGTGGCCGTGCGGTTCAGGGCCACGCCACCGCGCCGGTTCACCACCACGCGGTTGTCGCCGGTGCCGGTCTTGCCTCCGGGCGACAGGTCTTCTCCCGAAGCCGACTGAAAACTGCCCGAGAGCCGACGGGCGGTGCCGGCTTCCACCACTTCCGACAAGGCCTTCTTCAAGGCCTGGGCCACCTCGGGCGCCATGACGCGCTCACCTTCCGTCGGCGTGGGCCGCAGCGCGGTTTCCCACGGCGTGCCCTGCGCGAAACGCAGGTCGGCGATGCGCAGCGTGGGCCGGCGCACCCCGCCGTTGACGATGATGCCCATCAGCTCGGCCAGGGCGGCGGGCCGGTCCCCGGAGCTGCCCAGGGCCGTGGCCAGCGACGGCACCAGATGGCCGAAGGGGTAACCCAGCCGGGTCCAGCGGCGGTGGATTTCCAGGAAGGCTTCCACCTCCAGCATGGTGTGGATGCGGGCATCCTGCGCGTCCTTCGCGCGCGTGCGGAACAGCCAGCGGTAGACCGCCTGGCGCTCGGCGGCGCTGGCGGCGACCGCCTCGTCCAGCGTGGCCCGGGGGTGTTGCCGGCGGTAGGCCACCAGCCAGAGTTCCAGCGGGTGCACGCGGGCCACGTAGCCCCGGTCCGGCAGATCGAGGGCGTCGAGCGCGAAGCGCTCGTACAGCTGCGCCACGCGCGGCGCCTCGGGCGCCTTGTCGCCCAGGCGGGCCGAGAGGAAGGCGCCCAGGGCTTCGGGCGATGCCGTGGGCTCCAGGTAGCGGAACACCGCGGTCAGCCGGTCGGCGCCGGGGCGCAGGCCGTCGAGCAGCATGTCGCTCAGCTCGGTCGGGGTGCGGTTGTCGGTCTTGCGCCAGAAGCGGCGCAGGAAGGCCTGGCCTTCGCGGTCGGCGAACAGGGCCAGGTAGGTGTCGCGGCGCGGATCGAGGTGGTCCTCCAGCAGCCGCGCGGTGTCGCCGGGCCCCTGGTACATGGTGTGGCGCACGATCTCGCGCAGCAGGCGCACGAAGGGCAGGTTGATGGAGGCCTGCATGGCCTCGCGCAGGCTGGGTTGTCGCGCGTCGTCCTTCTTGTTGAAGTTGTTGAAGCTGTGCAGGCCGCCGCCGGTGAAGAACTGCTCGTGCGGGCTGGCGGAGAAGCGCCGGTCCATCGCCGCTTCCAGCATCGCGCTCAGGCCGTGGTCGTTCGGGCCCGACAGGTAGTCCACGGCCCAGCGGCTCAGGCTGTCCTGCGGGCTGACCTCGGTGGCTTTCAGCGCGGCGGGTTCCAGCGGCGCGAGCCGGGCGTGCAGCTCGGCGACCAGCTCCAGGTAGGTCGCCAGCACCCGCAGCTTGGCGGTGGAGCCCAGCTCCAGCTTGCTGCCTTCGTTGATGTCCAGCGGCTGCTGCGTCGTGTCGGTCTGCACCCGCACCAGGTTGCCCTGCGGCGTGCTTTCCAGCAGGGTGAAGCTGTAACGCACCTCGCCCAGGGTGTCGGGCTGCAGCAGGCGCTCGCCCATCAGCTCCTGCGAGCGGGCGAAGGCCGGCTCGGTCAGGCGCCCGAGGTAGGTGCTGACCGCGTCCTGCAGCTGGCCGTTCAGCGTGGTGCTGGCCTGGGCGTCGAGCCGGTCCAGGCTGTAGAGCGAGGTGCCGAGCAGGCCGGCCAGCCGGGTGCGCACGGCGGTCGTGCCCTTGCTCGCCGCGGCGGGCAGCAGCGGCGGGTTCTTGGCCATGTCGCGGAACACCAGCTTCTGCCGCAGGGCGGCGTCGCGCCAGGCGGCGTCGATGATGCCGGCCTCGGTCAGCAGGCGCAGGTGGGCGTCGGTGGCGCGGTCGAGTTCCTGGCGGCCCTGCGCGAGGTACCACGAGGGCCGGCGGTGGGCGATCATCAGCGCCACCGCCTGGCGCAGGACGCGGCCACGGGCCGCGCCGTCGCCAGGGGCCGAGAGCGCGGCCATGGCGCGATCGAAGTCGGTGCCGAACCACACCCACAGGCCGTCGCCCAGGCCATGCACCTCGCCATGGCGGGGCGCCGCCGACAGCGGCACCGTGTTGAGGTAGTCCAGCACGAGCTGGCGGCGCACCGGCAGCGTGTCGGTGCCTTGCTGGTAGGCCCGCACCGAGGCCGAGGCCATCTGCCGCAGTTTCTCGCGCGCGTCGTGCGTGATGCCGCCGGGCGAATGGCGGTACTTCTCGATCTGCGTGGCCAGCGTGCTGCCACCGTGCGCGTCGATGTCGGGATCGATGTGGCTGCCCAGCTGCGCGAGCACCGCGCGCGTGAAGCGCAGCCAGTCCACCGCCGGGTTCATCTGCGGGCGCTCGGGGTCGAGCAGGTCGCGGTTCTCGATGAAGAGCAGGGCCTGCACCACCACCGCGGGCACGCTCTCGAAGCTCTCGAAGCGCCGGTAGGGGTAACGGAAGGCGTGCAGCGATTCCCGGCTGCAGTCGAACACGGTCAGGCCGGTGTGGGTCTTCTCCGCGTAGGGGGCGAACCAGCCGCGCTCCAGGTGGGTTCGCAGGGCATCGTCCTGGCGCGACTGCTCCGCGATCTCGAAGCCGCGCTCCTGCAGGCGGGTGGTGAAGGCCGGAAGGCTGGTGTAACCCATGCGTTCGTCGAACGGGCCGTGCGTGGGGAACCGGATGGGGTCGGCCGGACCGGGGGCGACGTGGGAATTCAGGGTGGCCGCATAGCCGTGCAGTTCCCGCGCCTGCCAGTGCGAGGTCTGCATCTCCCGGCGCAGCAGCAGCGCGGCCACCGCGCCCAGGATCAGGAGGACCAGCAGGAGCACCCGCCACCGCAGGCGAAAGCCGGGTGGGCGCTGGTACCCGGGTGGGTCACCGGCGTGGCCCTTGTTGGGCGCTGCCTCCATCTGTGGTTCGACCATGCTGTGTTCCATTGGCTTCAAAGCCCCTGTGCGGATCCTGTGCGTGTGTGGACCGTGCCCAGGGTCATCTTGCACCTGCGCGGGTGCGCTGTCGGGCAGACCGGACCGGCGGCGACGCCACCGCGACGGGGACGGGTGCGGTGTGATGGCTGTCACGCCTGCGGGGTGCGGTGCGCTCGGCGGCGACCTGGCGAACCAGTCGCCAGGCCAGCTCCGCCGGGGGGGTCAAGGTCCGGTGGGCGCGGCGCACCAGCGCGATGTGCCGGTCGATGCGGGGCAGCAGCGGGCGCATCACCAGGCCCTGCAGCCCCGCGGGCGGCAAGGCCAGCATGGGCACGACCGAGATGCCCAGGCCGGCGTCCAGCATGCGGAAGATGGTGGTGACGTGGCCCACTTCCTGCGCCACGGAGGCCTCCACGCCGTGCAGGCGCAAGGCCTCGTCGATCAGGCCCCGGCTGCCGGAGGCGTGGTCCAGCAGCACCAGCGATTCGCCGGCCAGATCCGCCCATTTCGCGCCTCGGCGCCGGGCCAGGCGGTGTGAAGGCGGGCAGACGAGGCAGAAGGGCTCGGACAGGATGGTCTCGGCCTGCAGGTCGTCGCGCGCGCCTGTGTCGATCACCACACCGAAGTCCACCTCACCCGCGAGCACGCTGGCCAGGGCATCGTGCTGGATGCGATCCAGCAGCAGCAGGTCCAGCCCCGGGTGTTCGCTGCGGCAGCGCGCGATGCATTCGGGCAGCAGGTTGGCCGACAAGGTCGGGCTGCTGGCCACGCGAACCCGGCCATGGCGCTGCGTGGCCTGGCCTCGCGACTCCTGCAGCACGGCATCCAGGTCTTCCAGCACGCGTTCGAGTTGCACGGCCAGGCTGCGGCCGGCATCGGTCAGCACCACCTCGCGCGTGGTGCGGTCGAGCAGCTTGAGCCCGAGGTGCTGTTCCAGTTCGGTCACGCAGCGGCTGACCGCGGGTTGGGACAGGCCGATGTGGGTGCCCGCCCGCGTGAAGCTGCCCTGCGAGGCGACGGCCTTGAAGACCCGCAACTGCCGCAAGCTGACATTCATTTGATATTGGTATCAATGGATCCGATAAATTCATTTTACTGTCGTCGGCGGCTGCGGTTCAATGGCCGTCCCACCGATTGACACGCGCGACGCCGCGCGCCCCTGCCATGGCCCGTTCCCGGCTGCTGCCCGACAACTTCACGCTGTACCTCGTTGCGACCGTCGTTCTGGCCAGCCTGTTGCCGGCCCGAGGCGGGTTCGCCCAGGCGCTGAGCTGGGCCACCACGGTGGCGGTGAGCCTGCTTTTCTTTCTGCACGGAGCGAAGCTCTCGCGAGCGGCCATCTGGGCGGGCATCGGGCACTGGCGCCTGCAGCTGATGGTGGTGTCCACCACCTTCGTGCTGTTTCCCTTGCTCGGCTGGGTGCTGGCGCCGCTGTTGCGGCCGCTGGTGACGCCCCACCTCTACATGGGCATCCTGTACTTGTGCGCGCTGCCCGCCACGGTCCAGTCGGCGATCGCGTTCGCCTCCATGGCGCGCGGCAACATTCCCGCGGCCGTCTGCAGCGCCTCGGCCTCGACCTTGCTGGGCGTGGTTCTCACGCCCCTCGTGCTCGGTCTGCTGCTGACGCACAACGCCGCCATGGGCGATCCCTTGCAGGCCGTGGGCCGCATCAGCGTGCAACTCCTGCTGCCCTTCATTGCCGGCCATCTGATGCGGCCCTGGGTGTCGGGTTTCCTGCAGCGCCGCGCCTCCATCATGAAAGTGGTGGACCAGGGCTCCATCCTGCTGGTGGTGTACGCGGCGTTCAGCCACGCCGTCATCGCCGGGTTGTGGTCGCAACTGCCGCTGACGGCCCTGCTGGGCCTGCTGGCCGTGTGCGCGGTGCTGCTGGCGCTGGTGCTCACGCTCACGGTCTGGGGCAGCCGCCGGCTGGGCTTCTCGAAGGAAGACGAGATCGCCATCGTCTTCTGCGGATCGACCAAGAGCCTGATCAGCGGCGTGCCCATGGCCAACGTGCTGTTTGCCGCGCCCGTGGCGGGCGCGATCGTGTTGCCGCTGATGGTGTTTCACCAGATGCAGCTGATGGTGTGCGGGGTGATGGCGCAGCGGTATGCGCGCCGGCAGGGCGATCAGGCCACGGCGGTCGAGGGCCTCACCCCGTCAGCGCCGGCGCTCAGGCGCTGAGGGGCTTGCGCGCGCCGTAGTCGCCCCGAAGAACACGCTCGAACCAGTCGCGGATCTGCTCCCCCAGATCGTTGCAGGCGGTGTTGAACTGGGCCACGGCGCTGACGTGGTTGTGGTCCATGAGCTGGATGACGCGGGGCATGGGGCCCTTTTGGCGGTCCGCCACCGTCGCCAGGCGGTGCGCCAGATCGAGCGCATAAAAATCCAGCAACGGGTTCTCGTACTGGGCCAGGGCGATCAGGGTGGGCGGCGCGTCCGGCCGCGCCAGGCCGATCGGCTCGCGCCCCGCGTACAGGGATGGGTCCTCGCCGTAGTACGCGCGCACGCCGTGGGCGTTGGGGTTGTCGGCGCGGGTGTCGGCCACCACGCGCGGGCTCAGCAGCACGAGGCCGGCGACGGGCAGTCCCTCCGGCGGCCGCACCCGGTCGTCCCAGACCGCGCTGGCGCAGTGGGCGCAGGCCGCGGAGTGCCCCATCAGGAAGATCCGTTTCGGGTCGCCTCCCCACTGCCCGGCATGCCGGGCGATCCACAGGAGCGCGTCCCGGACGTCTTGCGCCCCCGCCGGCCAGCTGGCCTGCGGGGCGAGGCGGTATTCGACGTTGAACGCCAGAAAACCCTGTCTGGCGAACTCCGCGGGGACGTTGGCATGGATCCAGGGCGTCTGGTCCTTGTCGCCGCGCACGAACGCCCCGCCATGAACGAACACCAGAATGGGCAGGTCGCTCGCGCCCTGCGGTGCGAACACATCGAGCACCTGGCGCGCGTGCGGCCCGTACGGCACGTCCCTCAAGGTGGGTTCGATGGCGTTGGCGCGCAGCAGCGGTGCCCACGCTTCGAACATGGCGTCCCGCCCGGCCGTGATGTCCAGGTGCCAGCGAGGCCCCCAATATTGCAACGCGGCGAGGAGATCGGGGGTTAAAGTTCGGCCCATGCGATAAAGTCGTAGTATGAATATTGGAGGCCCATTATGTCCGTCACGCCGCACTTTCCCGCCATCGCACCCAGTGCCCGGCTTTCCGAGCGGGTGGCCGATGCGTTGACGGCGGAAATCCGTTCGGGGCGGCTGCGCCCCGGCGACAAGCTGCCGACCGAGCCCGAACTGGCGGAGCAGTTCTCCGTCAGTCGCACCGTCGTGCGTGAGGCGGTGTCGCGCATGAAGTCGGTGGGCCTGGTGGATTCGCGCCAGGGCAGTGGTGTGTATGTGCTGGAGGCCACCATTCCGCCGCTGAGCTTCGACGCGAGCTATGCGGTGTCGAAAGAAGCGGTCATTCAGATGGTCGAAGTCCGACGCGCGCTGGAAGCCGAGGTGGCCGGCCTGGCGGCGCAGCGCCGCACGGCGGCGGACGTCCGGCAGATCCGGCAGGCCATCGCGACCCTGGACAAGGCGGTGGAGGCGGGCGGCGACGGGGTGCAGGAAGACGTCGCGTTTCACCGCGCCATCGCCGATGCGGCGAGCAACCCCTTTCTTCTGAGCACGCTGCAGTACCTCAGCCGGTTCCTCCATGGGGCCACGCGCGTGACACGCGCCAACGAGGCCCGGCGCGGCGATTTCGCGCGCCAGGTGAAGGAAGAGCATCAGGCCATTCTGGCGGCCATCGAGGCCAGCGACCCCGCCGCGGCCCGGGCGGCCGCCTTCGACCACATGAACAACGCCATCCGCCGCATCGAGGAAGCCGACCCCGCGTTCTGGCGCCAGGAGGGCGCCGTGTTGGCCCGGGTGCTGATGAGCGGCCTGGCGCCCGACGCGTCCCCCTAAGCTCGACTAAGGGATAACCATGATGTCGATGGCGGTCCAAAGTCATATGATGACCATATCAATATCCCGCGAGGTGTGACATGCACATCCAGCACATCGACCATTTCACCCTGCGCGTGCACGAGGACCGGCTGCCGGAATTGCGGGATTTCTACGTCCGCGTGCTCGGGCTGCGTGAGGGCGATCGCCCGGCGTTTCCGTTCCCTGGGCACTGGCTGTACGCGGACCAGCAGGCCCTGGTGCATCTCGCCGGCAACGCGCCTCCGGGTGAATCCGAACCTTGCGGCGCCTTGCCCACCGGCAAGCTCAATCACGTCTCGTTGCGCGCCACGGGGCTGAAGGAAACCCGCGAGCACCTGGCGGCGCAAGACGTCGACTGGATGGAGGCGCCCGTGCCCGGCATGCCCTTGCACCAGGTGTTTCTGCACGACCCGGTGGGGCTGAAGATCGAACTCACCTTTCACTCGGCCGAGCTCACGCTGGCCGGCCCCTCGACCCGACCCGCTGCGCACTGATGTCCTATTTGCAACTTCAAAAAATCGCCAAACGTTTTGGTGATGTCCAGGTGGTCCAGGAAATGGACCTGAGCGCCGCCGCCGGCGAATTCATCGTGCTGGTGGGGGCGTCGGGCTGTGGCAAGTCGACCACCTTGCGCATGATTGCCGGCCTGGAGTCGCCCACGTCGGGGCGCATCCTGATCGATGGCCGCGATGTGACCGCCGCCACGCCCGCCGACCGCGACATCGCCATGGTGTTCCAGAACTACGCGCTGTATCCGCACATGGACGTCGCGCAGAACATGAGCTTTGCGCTGGAGCTGGCCGGCACGCCGAAGTCCGTTATCGCGCAGCGGGTGGACGCGGCGGCCCAGGTGCTGAACATCCAGCACCTGCTGGGCCGCAAGCCCAAGGAGCTCTCCGGCGGCCAACGCCAGCGGGTGGCCATGGGGCGCGCGATCGTGCGCGAGCCCAAGGTCTTTCTGTTCGACGAGCCGCTGTCCAACCTGGATGCCAAGCTGCGTGGCCACATGCGCATCGAAATCGCGATGTTGCACCGCCGGCTCGGCAAGACGACGGTGTATGTCACGCACGACCAGATCGAGGCGATGACGCTGGCCGATCGCATCGTGGTGATGGACCAGGGGTGCATCCAGCAGATGGGAAGTCCCGACGAGGTCTTCAACCGCCCGCTCAACCGCTTCGTGGCGGGTTTCATCGGCAGTCCGACCATGAACTTCCTGAACGCCACGGTCAGGCGCATCGACGGACAACTGCGCTTCGAGGGCGCCGGTTTCGGCGGCGAGGTGCCCGGGGCCATGGTGGCCGCGGCGCAAGGCTTCGTCGGCCAGCCGGTCGTGCTGGGCATCCGCCCCCAGTCCATCCGGCTCGGTGCCAGCGATCAGGGCCTGGGATTCTCCCTGCGGGTCCATGTCTGCGAGTACCTGGGCACCGAGAGCGTGCTCAGCGGTTCGCTCCAGGACGAGGCCGTCACCTTGACCGCGCCGGGCAATCACATGGGGCTCATCGGTCAGACGGTTCCTGTCCATGTTTCGCTCGAAAGCCTCTACGCCTTTGAACCGGGCGAGCACGGCCGATCCCTCGGCCTTTGATTCAACCAACCGGAGACACCAGCATGAAAAGACGTCAACTGCTTCAAGGGGCCGCCGCAAGCGCGGCCCTGGGACCCTGGGTGCACACGCTGGCACAGGACCGCTACGCCAAGTACAAGGGCCAGACCATCGTCGTCAACTACCCGGCGCATCCCCATTACGACCAGGCCGAGAAGCTGTTCGCCGAATTCACGGCCGAGACCGGGATCAAGGTCGAGCGCGACAAGATGCAGTACCTGCGCATGAAGGACAAGCAGGTCCTCGAGATGGGCAAGCGGGGCAACGGCGACTACGACGTGGCGGTCTACGTCGTGATGTGGAAGACCGAATACGTCAAGAAGGACCTGCTGGAGCCGCTGGACGGCTACTTCGCCAACAAGGCCCTGGCCGACCCCGGCTGGGACCAGAAAGACATCATCGGAAAGTACTGGGAAACGAACGCGTTGGTGGGCGGGCCCAAGATGTACCTGCCCGGACCCGGTGCCCGGCCCTATGGCATTCCGTTCGGGGCCGAGACTGGCGTGCTGGCGTACCGCACGGACATCCTGGAAAAGCACAAGATCGCGGTGCCGAAAACCTACAACGACCTGCTGGCGGCTTGCCGCGTCATCAAGGACAAGGAAGGCATCGGTGGTCTCACCTCGCGCGGGCAGACCGGGCATCAGGTGACCGCCGCCTGGCTGCTGCACCTGACGCCCCATGGCGGTGAGGTGTTCGACAGCAACTGGCGGGCCGCGTTCAACAACGCGCAAGGCGTGCGCGCCGCCGAGATCCTCAAGGAAATCGTGGACACCGGTCCCGCCGGCATCCCGAGCTACGGCTTCGGCGAAATGCAGAACGCCTTCCTGCAGGGCCAGGCCGCGATGTACCTCGATTCGGTCGCCATCATGGGGCCCGTGCAGGACCCGGCGAAGAGCCGCATCGCCGGCAAGGTCGGCTACGCCGTGCACCCCAAGGGCACCCAGCATTCCGCTCAGAGCGGCGGCTTCGCCATGGCCATCCCGAAGAACGCCCGCAACAAGGACGCGGCCTTCCTCTTCATGCAATGGATGACCAGCAAGCAGGCGGATCTCAAGATCGCGATGTCGGGTGGCAACATCAACCGCTGGAGCACGCTGGACAACGCGGACGTCGGCAAGAAGTACGCCCTGGAGCTGCCGGCGCTGCGCGAGTCCCTGAAGATCGCCAACCCGGACTGGCGGCCGCTGATCCCCGAGTGGGACCACATCAGCCAGCAGATCATCGGGCAGGCCCTGCCGGACGTCATCACCGGCCGCAAGCCCGCCAAGCAGGCGCTGGATGCCGCCGTGAAAGCGGCCGAGGACGCCGTGCGCCAGGGCGGCTGGCTCAAGAGCTGAGGCAGGCGCCCGATGACATCCGCTCGCCTGGCGCGACTGACGCCTTACATCTACATCCTGCCGGCCGTGCTGGTCATGCTGGCGGGGTTGATGTACCCGATCCTGAGCGCGGTGCAGCTCAGCTTCTACGACTGGTCGCTGGGCACCGACTTCGAGACCGCCAGGTTCGTCGGCCTGGATGCCTTTGTCGAGATGCTGAAGTCCGAGCAGGTGTGGACGTCGATGGGCGTCACCGTCGCCTTCGTGCTGATCGCGGTGTCCGCGGAGCTCGTGCTGGGTGTCGCGCTCGCGCTGTTCCTGGAGAAGCCGGTGCGCGGCATGCGCTTCTTCCGCACGATCTTCGTGTTGCCCATGATGATCGCGCCGATCTGCGTGGGCCTCATCTGGCGCTACCTGTTCGATGCCAACTTCGGGCCCGTCAACCATGCTGTCTCGTGGATGGGGCTTTCGCCCCAGGCCTGGCTGGCCGATCCCGTGCTGGCGTTCACGGCCATGGTGGTCACCGACATCTGGCAATGGACGCCCTTCGTGCTCATCATGGTGCTGGCCGGGCTGCAGGGCCTGGATGAAAGCGTCATGGAAGCGGCGCGCATCGACGGCGCGAACTGGTGGCAACAGATCGTCCGGGTGAAGCTGCCGATCCTCAAACCCATCCTGATCGTGACGCTGCTGGCGCGAATGATCGACGGATTCCGGGGCCTGGAGGTGATCTACGTCATGACCTTCGGCGGCCCTGGCCTGAGCACCGAGCTGTTCTCGCTGCACATCTTCAAGGCGGCCTTCATCAGCCAGAAGCTGGGCTATTCCTCGGCGTTGTCGATTCTCCTGCTGGTCATCGTCTCGGCTTTGTCCATCGCCATCCTGTTGATCTCCAATCCGCTGAAAACCAAGGCCCGTCGATGAGCAATCCCGAAACAGTGCCGCGCGGTTCCCCGCTGCACTACCTGATGTTGACGCTGCTGGCCACCTCGTGTCTTCTGCCGCTGGTCATCATGACGATGACGTCGTTGAAAACCGAGGCGCAGATCTTCGACACCCAGTGGTCGTGGCTGTTCGCGCCCACGCTGGACAACTACCGTTCGGTGGTTCAGGACAACCACATCGAGCGCTACATGCTCAACAGCCTGAAGGTGTCCCTGGCGGCGACGCTGATCACGCTGATGCTGGGCACGATGTGCGCCTACGCCATGGCCCGCTTCCGATTCCTGGGCCGCGAGCCGCTGAGCTATTCGACGCTGATCCTGCGCACGCTGCCGCCGGCCGTGCTGGCGGTGCCGGTGTTCGTCATCTGGTCCGCCTGGGGCATCGGTGACACGCTGTCCGGGGTGGTGCTTGTGTATGTCGCGCTGAACCTGCCGTTCACGATTTGGCTGCTGTATGGGTTCATCGACCAGCTGCCCATCGAACTGGAGGAGGCCGCGGCCATCGATGGTTGCGGCCCCTTCAAGGTGTTCTACAAGATCGTCCTGCCCTTGCTCAAGCCCGGTCTGGCGGCGGCGGCCATCTTCACCTTCCGCCTGGCCTGGAACGAGTTCATCCTGAGCTTCATCCTGACCAACCGGATCACGCGAACGCTGCCAGCGTCCATCTCCAACTACATCACCGACACCGGCGTGGAGTGGGGAAAGATCATGGCCGCGGGCGTGCTCATCGCACTGCCTCCGCTCATCTTCACCTTCGTCGCCGCCAAACAGATCATCACCGGTCTGACTGCGGGCGCCGTCAAAGGTTGACAGCCCAAAAACCTTGAAGGACCTCACCATGGACAGACAAGCATTGATCGATTCCTGGGACGAGTACGTCGCTCCCTCCCAAGCCCTTTCTCCGGAAGAGATGGCCAGGCGCGTGGCCCGCTGGGGCGGCATTCCCGCCAGCCCGCGCGCCTTCGTCGACACCTACGTCAAGGGCCACGAGCGCACGCTGTACAGCGTGATCGGGTCCGGTGTCACCGACGACCCGAACTTCAAGCCCAGCATCGCCGCCGCCGAGAACTTCCACGTGGACTACATCGTGGCTCCCCAAGGCTGCGGCGCGGCCATGCACTGGCACGACAGCGAAGAGGTGTTCGTCGTGCAGGCCGGTCGCTGGGAGGTCGACTGGATCGATGGCGCCACGGGCAAGACGCATACCGTCACGCTGGGTCCACGCGACACCATCAGCGTACCGCCCTTCGTCCACCGCGCGTTCCGCAGCCTGGACGGTGAAGACCCGGTGACCGGTGGCATGCTGGTCTCCATCCTGGGGGGCAAGACGCCGGGCCGGGTCAAGTGGGACGCCGCGCTGGCCGAGAAGGCCAAGGCCGTGGGGGCGGGTTTCAGCCCCGATGGCATGGCCGCGCAGGCTCAGGATGTCTGATCGCGAGGTCGTGACGCCCATGCAATCGACGCACGAAGGCCCCGTGGTGTTGGTGCACGGTGCATGGCACGGTGGCTGGTGCTGGCAGGAAGTCGCCCGCAAGCTGGAGCAGCGTGGGCGCCGGACCTTCGCGCCCACGCTGAGCGGCCTGGCCCATCGGCGCGCCGAACTCAGCCGCGAGATCAGCGCCGACACCCATGTGAACGATGTGGCGCAGCTCATCGAAGCGCTTGACCTGCAACACGTGACCCTGGTGCTGCATTCCTATGCCGGCCTGCTCGGCCCGGCCCTGCTGCACCGCCTGGGTTCGCGCCTGGCCGAGATCGCCTGGCTGGAAGCCGTGATTCCCACGCCGGGCCAGGCCATGCTGGAACTCACCACGCCCGAGGCGGCCGAGCGCTATGTCAAGGCCGCCGCCACGCAGGGCGAAGGTTGGTGGATGCCATTGCCCGACGTCGCGCAGTTTCAACTGCCCTCGCCGGAGATGGCGCAGGCGGTGGCCCGCCAGCTCACACCGCAGCCGTTTCGCACCTTCTCGGAACCCGTCACCGTGCCCCAGGCCGACGTGACCGCCTTTCCCGGGCGGTATCTGCTGGCCAGTGACCGGAACCCACAGCCCTATCTCCGGTACGCCGCCGTGGCGAGCGCCGCGGGATGGCCTGTGATCCAGGCGCCGGGCGGTCATCTGATGATGTTGACGAACAGCGATGCCGTCGTCGATTTCCTGACTTGAACCCTTCTGAAAGAACTGAAATGAGCCATGTTGGCGTGGTGGGACTGGGCGCGATGGGCCTTGGCATGGCGAAGTCGCTTCGCCGCGCGGGCTTCGCGCTGCAGGTGTTTGATGTGCGCTCGGACGTGGCGCTGGCGTTCGCCAGCGACGGTGGCACCGCTTGCGCGACGCTGGCCGAACTGGGGGCCGCCAGCGACGTGGTGATCTCGGTCGTCGTCAACGCCGCGCAGACCGAGAGCGTCCTGTTCGGGGCCGACGGGGTGGCGGCCACCATGAAGGCCGGCAGTGTCTTTGTCATGTGCTCCACCGTGGACCCCAAGGTCTCGCAGGATTTCGAGGAGCGTCTGGCGCGCAGCGGCATCCTTTACATCGACGCCCCCATCTCCGGTGGTGCGGCCAAGGCCGCCAGCGGCGAAATGACCATGATGACCTCGGCCCGGCCCGAAGCCTATGCCAAGGCGGATGCCGTGCTCGACGCGATCGCGGGCAAGGTGTACCGCCTGGGGAACCGTGCCGGCGCGGGCAGCAAGGTCAAGGTCATCAACCAGCTCCTGGCGGGGGTGCACATCGCCGCGGCGGCCGAAGCCATGGCGCTGGGGCTGCGGGAAGGCGTGGATCCCGACGCGCTGTACGAGGTCATCACGCACAGCGCGGGCAACAGCTGGATGTTCGAGAACCGCATGGCCCATGTGCTCGCGGGCGACTACACGCCGTTGTCGGCGGTCGACATCTTCGTGAAGGACCTCGGCCTGGTGCTGGACATGGCCCGCTCCAGCAAGTTTCCCCTGCCGCTGTCCTCGACCGCGCACCAGATGTTCATGCAAGCCTCGACCGCCGGTTTCGCGAGAGAGGACGACAGCGCCGTGATCAAGATCTTTCCCGGCATCGAACTGCCGGTCAGCCCGTCATGACGCTCTTGCTGGGCTGCATCGCAGACGATTTCACCGGGGCGAGCGATCTGGCGAACAACCTGGTGCGCGCCGGCATGCGGGTGGTTCAGACCATTGGCGTGCCTGCCGGGCCGCTCGGCGCCGAGGTGGATGCGGTGGTGATCGCGCTCAAGTCCCGAACGGTTCCGGCGCGCGAGGCCATCGAGCAGTCGCTGGCGGCCTGGCGCTGGCTCCATGCGCAAGGCGCGGGCCAGATCTACTTCAAGTACTGCTCGACCTTCGACAGCACACCCGAGGGCAACATCGGACCGGTGACGGACGCGCTCATGGACGCCATGGGCTGCGATTTCACCATCGCCACACCGGCGTTCCCGGACAACGGACGGACGGTTTTCAAAGGCCATCTGTTTGTCGGTGACGCGCTGCTGAGCGACAGCGGCATGAAAAACCACCCGCTCACGCCGATGACCGATGCCAACCTGGTGCGGGTGCTGCAGGCGCAGTGCCGCCGCACGGTGGGGCTGATCGACTACCGCACCGTGGCGGCGGGCGCCGAAGCCGTGCGCACCAGGATCGAGGCGCTCAGGCGCGGCGGGGTGGGCATCGCGGTGGTCGACGCCTTGTCCAACGACGATCTCCTTCGCCTGGGGCCTGCGCTGGCGGATCTGCCGCTGCTCACCGCCGGGTCCGGCGTGGCCATCGGCCTGCCGCCCAACCATGGGCTGGCGCCATCGGCCCAGGCCAGTGCGCTGCCCGCGGCGGCAGGGTTGCGGGCCATCGTGTCCGGCAGCTGCTCTCAGGCCACCAACCAGCAGGTGGCGCATTTCATCGCGGCGGGTCAACCTGCCTTCGCGCTGGACCCCCTGCGCATCGCGGCCGGTGAAGACGTGGAAGGCGCCGCGCTCGACTGGGCCGCGCCGCTGCTGGCGCAAGGCGCCGGGCCCGTGCTGCTGTACTCCACGGCGGCCCCCGACTCGGTGGCCACCACCCAGCGCAGGCTCGGCGGCATGGAGGCGGGCGCGTTGGTCGAACAATGCATCGCCGGCATCGCGCGGCGGCTGGTCTCGCTGGGTGTGCGGCAGCTGGTCGTGGCCGGTGGCGAAACCTCCGGCGCCTGCGTGCAGGCGCTCGGCATTGTCCAGATGCAGATCGGGCCGCAGATCGACCCCGGGGTGCCCTGGTGCCATGCGACAAGCGATGACGGCGTGGGCCTGCATCTCACACTGAAGTCCGGTAACTTCGGCAGCGAGGATTTCTTCACCAAGGCCTTCCAGGTGCTGGCATGAACGAAGCCAACGCGCGGGAGGAGATCTGCCGCATCGGCGCCAGCCTGTTCGAGCGCGGGTACGTTCATGCCACGGCCGGCAACATCAGCGTGCGCCTGGACGACGGGTTCCTGATCACGCCGTCTGACGCCTGCCTGGGCTTTCTGGATCCGGCGCGGCTGGCGCGGCTCGATGGGAACCTGCGGCAAGTCAGCGGCGACCGCGCCAGCAAGACCATCGCGCTGCATGCGAGCATCTACCAGGCGGCCACCGTGTTCGATGCCGGCACGCAATGCGTCATCCACACGCATTCCACCCACTGCGTGGCCCTGACGCTGCACAGACCGTCGCCCGAACTGCTGCCGGCGCTCACACCGTACTTCGTGATGAAGGTGGGCCATGTGCCGGTGATCGACTACCGCCGCCCGGGCGCACCTGAGGCCGCCGATGAGGTCGCTCGGGTCATTGCGCGCTATGGCGCGCTCGGCACGCCGATCCGCGCCGTGATGCTGTCCCGGCTGGGCCCCAATGTCTGGCACGACACGCCCGGGGCCGCCATGGCGGCGCTGGAAGAGCTGGAGGAAACGGCCCGGCTGTTTCAGTTGGCTGGCGCCCACGCGGCGCCGCTCGACGCCTCACACATCGAAGAACTGCGCCGCCAATTTGGCGCCCGCTGGTAGGAGTCCGACCCCATGCCCCGTTTTGCCGCCAACCTCTCCATGCTCTACCCAGAGCTCGAATTTCTGGACCGATTCGAAGCCGCCGCGAAAGACGGATTCCAGGCGGTCGAGTACCTTTTCCCGTATGCCTACCCCGTGCAGGAACTGGCCGCCCGATTGAAGGCCAACGGGCTTCAACAGGTTCTCTTCAACATGCCGCCCGGCCACTGGGACGCGGGCGAGCGCGGCCTGGCCTCGCTGCCCGGCCGCCAGGCCGAGTTCCGGGCGGGTGTGCACCAGGCCCTCGAATACGCGGCGGCGCTGGACTGTCCCCGGTTGCATGCGATGGCCGGCCTGATGCCCGAGGGCGCACGGCGCGAAGATGTGCAGTCGGTCTACCTGGACAACCTGCGCTGGGCCGCCGAACAGGCGGCCCAGGTGGGGCGCGACGTGCTCATCGAGCCCATCAACCCACGGGACATTCCCCGCTTCTTCCTGAACCGCCAGGATCACGCGCACCAGATCGTCGAAACGATCGGGCTGTCGAACCTCAAGGTGCAGATGGACCTGTATCACTGCCAGATCGTCGAAGGCGATCTGGCCATGAAGCTGCGCCAGTACCTGCCGACCGGGCGCGTGGGCCACCTGCAGATCGCCGGCGTGCCGCAACGCCATGAACCCGACATCGGCGAAGTGAACTTTGCCTACCTGTTCGATCTGATCGACGAGATGGTCGCGGCAGGGCAGTGGGACGGCTGGATCGGTTGCGAGTACAGGCCTCGCCGAGGTGCCGTGGCCAACGGCACCTCGCCGGGCCTCCAGTGGATGCGCGCCTGATCCGTGGCGGCCAACGTGGACCTCAGGCCTGGTTGCCGATGAGTTGCACGGGCTCGCCGGGGATGGGCGTGTAGCTGCTGCCGCCTCTGGCCAGAATCTTTTCCGCGCCACCGTGGGCCTCGATGAGCGCTTGCTGGTCCCGCTTGGCCGCCAGGTCCGTGGCCTGCGGATCGCAGATGGCGTCCAGCGCTTGCCTGAACCCCGCGAGCACCGCCGCCATGGACGGCGATGTCCCGAGGTCCATCACCTCTTCGGGATCGGCCTCCAGATCGAACAGCTCGGGATCAAACCCCGTGTAGTGGATGTACTTGTATCGGCCCTGGCGCAGCATGTACGCCGCGCTCACCCCGCCGGCCGCGTGGTACTCGCTGAACACGATGCGCTGCGCGTCGCAGGGCGCATCCGCGATGTCGAAAATCGAGCGGCCGGGCAGGTGCGCCGGAACCAGGCCTTCCTGGCCCACGCATTGCAGGATGGAGGGGAAGAAGTCCACATGGGAGACGGGCGTCTTGACCCTGCGGCCCGCGGCGACACCCGGCCCCGATGAGATCAGGGGGACGCCAGCGGACTCCTCGTACATGGTCGATTTTCCCCACAGGGCGCGGGAACCCAGGTTGTCCCCGTGGTCGGAAAGAAAGACCACGCGCGTGTTGTGAGCCAGGCCCGTTTCCTCCAGTGCGTGGAGGATCTTCCCGACGTTCGCATCGAGGAAGGAGCAAAGACCCAGGTAGGACGCAATGGCCACGCGCCTTCTCTCGTCGCTTTCGAAGTACGAATCGAATCCGTAGCAGTCATTCCAGGCCTTGATCCACGGGTGCAGTGGAACGCGCTTGGTGGGTACCTGAATCCCGCTGACGGGGTACATCGCAAAGTACTCGGGTGGCGCGATCAGGGGCGAGTGAGGCGACATGAACGACGCGTACAAGACCCACGGCTTGTCGTGGGCGCGGCGCCCCGTGGTGCGCAACCAATCGATCGTCCGGGTGGTGATGTCCCGGTCGTAGCGCGTGTAGCTGCTTTCACCAGGGCCGATGCTGCGCGCCAGATCGGCGGATTGATGGCGGGTCGGCAAGGGGGACCGGATCAAGCCGTACAGATCACCCACACCGGCTTCGATGTGCATCGGAATGATCTGCTCGGTGAATCCGCCGTCGACGTCGTCACCGGTGTAGTGCAGCTTCCCGATGGACGTGACGGTATGGCCGGCATCGCGCAGCAGGTGCGACCAGCTCGGCATGTCGCCGTTGTAGGCGATCGCGTTGTCCCAGCATCGGTTGTCGTGGACGTATTGGCCGGTTGCGAACACCGCACGGGCGGGGACGCAGATGGGCGAGCTGGAGTAGGCGTTCTCGTAGACCGTTCCGCCTCTGGCGAGCCGATCCAGGTTCGGGGTCTTCACCAGGGGGTGGCCGTTGTAGCCGAGCACCTTCTTGTTGTGCTCGTCGTCCATGATGATGAGCAAATTCGGTTCGGTCATCACTCGGCCTTGAGTTTGTTGTCGGTGACGACTTTGGACCAGCGCAGGGTTTCCGAGGCCACCATCGCACCCAGCTGCGCCCCGGTGCCTGGCGCCGCCTCCGCGCCGCCTTTCTGGAACTGGCTCACCACCGCGGGCACCTGCAGCGATTTCTGCAGCGCGGCTTCCAGCACGGCGCGGATGGGCGAGGGCAGGTTGGCCGGGGCGAAGAGCGCGTGCCAGTTGTCGATGACAAAGTCGGGCAGGCCGGCCTCCGCCGCCGACGGCACCTCAGGCAGCGCCGATGAACGCTTCTCGGATGTCACGAACAGGGCATGAACCCGTTTGGATTGGGCCAATGCCGCCGCGGCGGGGATGCCGGCAAACGCCATGTTCACGTCGCCCGCGGACACCCCGACCATGGCCGCGCCGCCGCTCTTGTAGGGCACGTGCAGCATTTCGGCCCCCATCGATCGTTGCAGCAGGACGCCCGCCAGGTGCTGCGGACCACCCACGCCTGGAGAGGCGTATGTCAACTGCCCGGCGGGGCTCTGCCGGGCTTTCTCCTTGAGTTGCGCAAAGGTGGCGGCGCCCAGGTTCGGGGACGTCACCAGCACCAGAGGAACGGAGGCCACCATGCCGATGGGCGTGAAGCTCTTGTTCGGGTCGTACTTGACCGGGTAGAAGGAGGGCGCCAGCGCGACGTTCGACACGGTGCCCATGAGCAAGGTGTGGCCATCGGCCGGGGAGCCTGCCACCAGGGCCGCGCCAATCGTCCCTGCGGCGCCTGCCTTGTTCTCCACCACGACCGCCTGGCCCAGCAGCGGCGCCATCTCGTTGGCCACGGCTCGGGCCAGCGTGTCCGGCGCGCTGCCGGCCTCCGAGCCCACCACGATCCGGATCGCGCGGGACGGGTACTTGTCTTGCGCCAGCGCGGTGCCGACGACCAGGGTGACCGCCATCGCGAGAACGCATCGACGGTGTGCCCGGCCAGTTTTCATGAAAGCCATTCCTTGTCTCCTTCACCCACTCGGGTGTGTCTCTTTCGATGGGCATCATCGGTTTCTCATTGATGCCCGTAAAATGAAAATAATTGATTGTCTGATAACTGGTGGCTATGAGGAAGATGTCCGACCACAAGCAGATTGAACTGCTGATGAACCGCTTGCGGATGCGGCAACTCGCCCTTCTGCTGGCCATCGATGAGCATCGGACCTTGGGTGCGGCGGCATCCTCCTTGGGGATGACACAACCCGCGGCCACCAAGATGCTCCATGAGCTGGAGCAGTCTCTGGGGCAGCAGCTCTTTGAACGTGTGGGACGGACGATTCAGATGAACGCGGCCGGGCGGTGCGCGTTGCTGAGTTTTCGCGGCATGCGCGGCACGCTGGAACAACTCCACCGCGAATTGCATGAGCTGAAGCTGGGGAGTTCGGGCAGGGTGTCGGTGGGCAGCATCATGGCCGCGTCGCCCACCTACCTCACCGGCGCCATCGAAAAGCTGATGCGCGATCTTCCGCTGCTGTCCATCAACATCGCGGTTGGGACCAGCGATGAGCTGATGGGTCGGCTGGACGACGGGGAACTCGATGCGGTCATCGGCCGTGTTCCCCCCGGCGGCGGTGCGTACATCTTTCGGCCGCTGGCGGAGGAGGACATCGCCGTGGTGTGCGCGCCGGGCCATCCGCTGGCGAAGGTGCGCAACCCCTCGTTTGAACAGATCAGCCAGTTTCCCTGGGTGTTCCAGCAGGAAGGCTCACCCATGAGGGAGGTCGTCGCTCAGGAGTTCAGGGAACACCATGCCGCGCTTCCGCGCGGGCTTCTTGAAACGTCGTCCACGTTGATCACCGTGCATCTCATCTCCCGCACACAGATGATTTCGGCCTTGCCGCAGTCGGTCGCGAAAGGCTTCTCGAAGAAGGGGATGTTGGGGATCGTGAAGTACAGGATGCGCAACCGCCTGGCCTCCTACGGCAGCGTCACGCGAAGTGACCGCCCCATGTCCGAGCAGGCGGCGCACTTCCTTCAGCTGGTCCACAAGACGCCGCGTGCCGATTGGTAGCGCGCCTCAGGGGTTCAACCCAAAGGGGGATAGCCACACCGCTGCGGCCACAGGTTGTCGAACGCATGGACCGATGCGCTTGCGTAGAGGCCCGCCTGGGTGAACGGCTCGTTGCGCTGCCAGCGCATCGCTTCCTCGCGACTCTCGAAGTCGATGGCCAGCAGGCTGCCCACCATGGCGGCACCCTCGTCACTTGTCAGGGGGCCCGCAAATGCGATGCGATCGGCCACCTGGGCCAGGTACGCCTTGTGCGATGGCCGCATCGCCTCACGAAGCGCCGCAGCGCCGGGCCGATCCAGCAAGTGAAAAACAAAAATCATGATCGCCTTCTGCTTGTGGACCGCCGTCTTCTTTATCCGCCGTACCGGGATTCGATGTTCGACCAGCGATCGAACCCGACGATCGTCTTGTACTCCTCGAACCCAACGCCGGTGCCCACCAGCCTCAGCTCGCCGCTGCGGATGTCGGCAAGGCTTTCCTGCATGACGCGCACGCTGCGCATCAAGAGCGAAATGCCGTAGATGACGATGCGGAACCCGAGATCTTCCAGTTCCTGCGGGCGCAGGATCGGGGTGCGCCCCCCTTCGAGCATGTTGGCCATCAGGGGCACGCCTGCCAGGCGTCGGCCAATGAGCGCGAGTTCTTCCACCGACTCGGGGGCTTCGATGAACAGGCCGTCGGCACCCGCCTGGGCGTAGCGTTCGCCGCGTCGCAAGGCCTCGTCCATGCCGTAGACCTCGCGGGCATCGGTGCGGGCAATGATGAAGGTGCGGGGGTCGCGGCGTTGCTCCGCGGCGGCGCGGATGCGGCGCTCCATTTCCTCGCAGGGCAGGAGCTCCTTGCCGGCGATGTGGCCACACCGCTTGGGAGAGACCTGGTCTTCAAAGAACAGGGCCTGGGCGCCCATCTTCTCGTAGGTGTGCACCGCATGAACCACGTTCTTGACGTCGCCGTAGCCGTTGTCGACGTCCACCAGCACGGGCAGGTCGGACACCGCGAGGATGTCGCGCACGCCCGCACCGATTTCCCCCAGCGTGGCCAGGCCGATGTCGGGCAGGCCGAATCGAGCGCCGACCAGGGGGAAACCGCCAATGAAGTAGGCTTTGAAGCCCGCCTGCTGGATGAGCAGGGCGGAGATCGCATCGTGGGCTCCGGGGAGCACCAGCGGGCGTTCGCTGGCGACCAGATCGCGGAAGTGGAGGGGCATGGACGTGCTTGGTGTGGTCATGGCTTGAGCGGTACCTTCTTTTTCACTGTTCGATCTTGATGTTGCCCGTGGTGATGACCTTGGCCCATCGGCTGCCATCATCCCGAACGAGCTTCTCCAGGTCCTGCGGCGTGCCGCCCAAAGCCTCGGCGCCCTGGCGTTCAAACTGGGCTCGCAGGTCGGGGTCGCGCAGCGCCGCGTTGATGTGGCGATTGAGCTCCGCCACGATCTTCGGGGGGATCCCCGCCGGCCCCATGAGCGCGAACCACGTCGTGCCGTCGAAACCCGCGAATCCCGCCTCACGCATCGTCGGCAGATCGGGGGCCAACGGCGATCGTTCCGGGCTGCCGATGGCCAAGGCCTTGATCTTGCCGGCCTGCGCCTGGGGCAGGGCCCAGACGATGCTGTCGAAGGTGAAGTCGATCTGTCCGCTGTTGAGCTCGGGCAGGGCTTGAATGCCGGTCTTGTAGGGAATGTGCCGAGCGCGGATGCCCGCGCGCTGGACAAAGTCCGCCGCGATGAGGTGCGTGACGGTGCCACTCCCGCTGGACGAGTAGGTCAGTCCGCCTTCGCGGGAGGCCGCCAGTTGCGCCAGATCCTTGACGGTGGCGACCTTGAGTGCAGGACTGACCATGAGCACGTTGGGCGCCGAGGCGATGCGCGCGATCGCGGTGAAGTCCTTGATCGCGTCGTAGGGCAGCGGGCGCAGGTGGGGCAGCACCGCATGGGTGCTGCTTGTCGCCAGCAGGAACGTGGTGCCATCGGGCGCGGCCTTGGACACGGCCTGTGCGCCGATGGCGCCGGCCGCGCCCGCGCGGTTTTCAATGACGACGGTCTGTCCGACGAGCCCACCCAGCTTCTCTGCCAGGATGCGGGCGAGCGCATCGGTGCTGCCGCCCGCGCCGAACGGCACCACGATGCGAATGGGGCGATCGGGCCAATCGGCGGCCTGCGCGTGGCCACCCAGCAGTGCGCACAGCACGGCTGTGCAGAACACGGTGGCCAGGCTGCGCCTGCCTTTCGCCGCCGCTGGCGATGGAGGGTGGGTCTTGCGGTTCATGGCTGCTTGTCTCCAGGATGGGTGTTGGTCTGATATTCATGCGCACCATGAATAGACCTTCTTCAGAAGGTGCAGCCAATGTAGATATTTCGGAGAATACGGTCCAATGATGCTTTTCCATCTTCATCAATGAATGGAATGCATAATGGATTCATGGACCTTCGACGGCTCGATCTCAACCTGTTGGTGGTATTCGATGCGGTGCTCAGCGAACGCAGCGTCTCGCGCGCGGCGGACCGCCTGGCATTGACCCAACCGGCGGTGAGCCATGCGCTGACGCGTTTGCGCCAGGCCTGCGGCGACCAGATCGTTGTCCGGCGCGGGCACGCCATGGTGCCCACGCCCAAGGCCGTGGCCTTGCAGCAGGAAGTCCGGGCGATTCTGGTGCGGGCTCAGCGGGTGTTTGCGATGTCCAGCGCATTCGATCCCGCGCGCTCCCGGCGGCACTATCAGATCGGTTGCTCGGACCACGCCGCCGTCGCGATCCTCGAACCCGTGCTTGGCCGCATCCTTGCGCAGGCGCCTTTCGTGCGCATTCAACTGACGCACGTGGGGCGAACGCACGCGGCGGACATGATCCGATCCGGGGCGCTGGATCTGGCATTGGGTGTGCTCAACAGCGCCGACGATGCCATCGCCGTGAAGACCCTGAGGGAGGTTCCCTATGTCTGCGTCGCGCGCGCGGGCCATCCCGCCTTCAAGCGCCGACTCACCTTGGATCGGTATCTGGCGGCGGAGCACTTGCAGGTGCTGGTGCAGCCCGGGTCCTTCGGGGTCATCGACCAGACGCTGAGCCGCTTGGGGCAGGAGCGGAACATTCGGCTTGTCGCCGCTCATTTCGAGGCGGCACTGCGCCTGCTTCCATCGACCGACTTGATCCTGACCGTGCCGAAAGACCTCATCGCACGGCAGGAAGCGCGTTGGTCCCTGCAGGCCGTGCCATTCGCCTTGGAGCCCTTCCGGCATCAGATCGCGATGGGCCGGTCGTTCGCCGATGATCCTGGCACGTCTTGGTTGATCGACA
Source organism: Hydrogenophaga sp. FW305-3-2-15-A-LB1 (assembly GCF_058787875.1). NCBI lineage: Bacteria > Pseudomonadati > Pseudomonadota > Betaproteobacteria > Burkholderiales > Comamonadaceae > Hydrogenophaga > Hydrogenophaga sp. FW305-3-2-15-A-LB1. Next base: position 44,383 of record NZ_JBYTAE010000022.1, read on the forward strand.
TGCTGTCTGCCTGAGTCTTCGGTCTCGCTGCGCCGATGTTCGTGTTGGGGGGCCGACCAGGCCGACCTGAGCGGTGGGATGCGGCGCCGTTCAACCGTTGCTGTCGGCCTGCTGGCCGTGCGGTCGCGCGGTCACCGCGCCCACCAGCGGCGGGGCCTCGCGCGACACGCCATGGGTGACCTGCCTGGCGAGCTGCTCGGCGATTCGGTGCCGCGAAGAGAACGTGTCGCCTTTTCGGGGCCGGTACCAGACCGTGATCCAGTTCAGCGAACCCAGAATGCCCTTGGAGGCCAGCGAGGGCTCCACGGCCGCAAGACTTCCGGCCGCGATGCCTTCCCGAAGCACGTTCTCGAACAGGTGCTCGTAGGCATCGCGCATCGCAACGACTTCCTTCAGAGCCTCCCTCTCCGAAGCGCTGGTCGTGGTGGACTGGTGAAGCTCCACGCCCTGGACGGTGACCCGCTGGTAGTGCAAGTGCTCCATCATCACCATCGCATGCCGATAGGACATGCTTTGCAGCTTCTGGACAGGGTCCAGCGACTGGTCCTGCACCACCGGCAACTGCGCGCGCAGGTTCAGCACCATCGCACGTTTGTGCACGGCAAAGAACAGGTCGGCCTTGCTGCGGTAGTGGTAGTAGACGCTGCCCTTCGTGGCACCGATCTGGGCCGCGATGACATCGATGGACGCGGCCGCAAATCCGAAGTTCGTGAAGGCCCTCGCCGCCGCATCGAGCAGGGCCAGTTGCGTCGCCGGCATCGACTCGTAGTCGGTATCCACCCAACCCATGATGTTGTCCGGAAGTTCCACGAAATGCCCTCTCTCCACGCGCGCAGGATCGTCGATCCTACTACGGGCGCGGACAGCATCAGGCCTGGTCGAACGGGTCGGCATCGGGCTCCAGCGTCGTGCTTCCCAGAGGGGGCGTCCCCTTGCGAATGCTCCCTGGCGTGTCGGAGAGCTTGATCGGAATGCCGGGACCGACATAGTCGGGTTGGCGAACCACCATCTGCCGGTACTGGGCGTGCTCGGAGGCCGCAACGCTGGCGATGTCCAGAATCGGGGCGGCCGGCACGCCGTCCGCCAGCAACCGCTTGCCGAACTCGTCACCATCCACCTTGGAAAAAGCCCGGGACAACGCCACTTCGAGCGCCTCGCGGTTCTCGACCCGCAGCGTGTTCGTCGCGAAACGCGGGTCCGTGGGCAGGTGGGGCGTCTGCAGATGCGTGCACAGCTTCGCGAACAGCCGGTCGTTCGCCACGGCGATGAACAGGGGGTAGGAGGCCGTCTTGTACACGTTGTAGGGCACGATATTGGCGTGCCGGTTGCCCGTTGGGCCCGGCACCTTGCCCGAATGGAGGTAGTTGCTCAGGAAGGGGTGCGCCACCGACACCGCGCAGTCGTAGAGACTGACGTCCGCCATCTGGCCCCGGCCCGTCCGGGCGCGGGCCTGCAGGGCCAGCAAGACCGCCATCGCCGCATTCATGCCGGTGGTGAGGTCGACGACGGGCACGCCGATGCGCACCGGCTCAGCGCCTTGGTCGCCATTGATCGAGAGCAGCCCCGCCATCGCCTGCACGGCGGCGTCGTAGCCTGGCAGCCCGCCGTAGGGTCCGGTATCGCCGAAGCCCGTGATGCGGCAGTGGATCAGGCGCGGGTAGCGCTCGGTGAACCATTGGACGTTGGGAATGCCCCAGGATTGCAGCGTGCTGAGCTTGAAGTTCTCGAGCAGGACGTCGGCCGTCTCCAACATGGCGTAGAGGCGATCCCGTTCCTCCGCCTTTCCCAGGTCCAGCACGACGCTGCGCTTGTTGCGGTTGACGGCGTTGAAGTAGGCCGAGTGCCCGTTGACAAAGGGAGGGCCGAAACCGCGGCACTCGTCGCCTTCCGGACTCTCGATCTTGAGCACGTCCGCGCCGTGGTCCCCCAGGATCTGCCCCGCAAAAGGGCCGGCGAGCACGCGCGCCGCATCGACCACCTTCAGTCCCGCCAGCGCGCCCAATCCGGGTTGCGAAGTGTTCTCGGTGTGTGTCGTCATTCCTGGATGCTCCAGCGCAGCTCGTGCCCGCCATGGATTTCCTGGTGCGCGAAACCCAGGGAGAGCCGGCGGTTGTGGGCTTGCAAGGCCCCTTCGAAAAGGCCATTCCAGGCGAGGTCCAGGCCGGGGTCCCACTCGGCCACCCCTTCGCGGAATGCCCAGCCTTGCTGCCTCACCTCCCAGCCACCGCCGGTGCGGGTCAGATCGGCGCTGTCACCGTGAGCGAGCGCGATCGACTGGAGGAAGCGGCCAAAGCCAGCGGCGTCCGTCCCGAAGTCCTCGCCGAGCCGGCGCGAGGTCGCGTGGTAGAACTGCATGCCGATCATCTTGGCCGCCAATCGAAGGCGCGAAGAGGCCTCGTCGGGTCCCCACAAGGCGAGCGCGGTGGGGAACGCGGAGCGCACGTACTCCATCGCGTAGTTGCGATGCGCTTTGTCCAGGCGTTCTTGGGGCCAGGTCTGGGTCGGCAGCTTCGGCGCCTTCTGGGGATCGAAGTCCGGTGCATCCTCGTGCCGGGCGAAGCGCAGCCGCTCGTGCGGCGCCAGGTCGCGGTCGTACTCGAAGTAGTAGCCCTCGAGGCCCGATTGGCCATCGACCGTCTGTTTGGTGCACACGAAACCCAGGCGCGGGTTGTTCAACATGGTGCCGTTCTGGGCGTGCCAGCCCAGGAGCATCGCCCTGGAGACTTCGGGCGGAATGCCGCACAGCGCGGTGTCCGCCCAGATCCACCGCGGCGCGGCGTACCGGATCCAGGCCTTGCGTTCGGTCTCGGGCATGAACTCCACGGAGACGCCGCCGATGTGGTTCGAGAGGTAGTGGTACTGCGCGGCAGCGACGGCGGGCGGCAGCTGGTCGATGCCGAGCTTCTTCAGCCCTGGCAGAAACCGCTCACGCCGTTGGCGGCAGAAAATCTCATGGACCAGCTCCTCCGCTTTGGCCGTGCCAAGTCGAGACACGGCGAAAAGCACGATGCCCGTGAAGTAGGCGTGATAGAGCTCAGCGACGGCGCGCCATGCACCGGACTGCTCTGTGATGGAAGGGTCGTGCGGCATCTTCGAGGTGGATTTCATCGTTGCGTCAGGAGTGGGAAGCCGAGGCTTCGCGCTTGATCGCCCGGGCGATCACCAGCCGTTGGATCTCCGAGGTGCCCTCGTAGATTTCCGTGATTCGCTGGTCACGATAGCAGCGCTCGACCACATTCGGCTTCACGTAGCCTCGACCGGCCAGCACGGACATCGACGTGTCGCAGATCTCGTGGGAAGCCTCCGTGGAGAAGAGCTTGGCCATGGCGCCGAGCGCACTGACGTCCTTGCCCGCGTCGTAGGCCTTCGCGGCTTCGAAAACCATCATGCGCGCGGCAGAGAAGCTTGTCGCCGCGTCGGCCATCATGAAACCAACGCCCTGGTGGTCGATGATCGACTTGCCGAAGGTCTTGCGCGACGCCGCGAACTCGGCGGCCGCCCGGTAGCTGCACAGGGCGATGCCGAGCGCCTGCGCCGCGACGACGATCCGTCCGACATTGAGCGTGGACAGCGCGAGCTTCAACCCTTGCCCTTCCTCGCCGACCATGCTCTCTTGTGGCACCCAGACGTCCACCTTCAGGTTCGTCGTCGTCGTGCCGCGAATGCCCATCTTGTCTTCGTAGAAGTCGACGACCGCGCCCGCCGTTGACCGGGGCACCCAGAACGCCGTGATGTTGTTCCGCGCACCTTCTTCGCCCGTGCGGGCAAACACGATGAAGTGCGTCGAGTGCCCACCATTCCCGAGCCAGCACTTTTCACCCCGGATGCGCCAGCCGTCACCTTCACGGACGGCCGTGGTCACGACCGCCGCCGCGTCCGATCCGGCGCCACGCTCGCTCAACGCGAAGTTGACCGCCTCCCCCTTGCGGGCCAGCCCCCCGAGCAATGCCTGCTTCTGCGTTTCGTTGCCGCCAAGGAGCACCGGGAAGGCGCCAAGAGACAGCGCCGCCATGATCGCCGCGGTCGACCCGCAGCCAGCACCAATGGCCTCCACCACGGCGACCAGCGACACGAGAGACGCGCCACCACCCCCATAGGCCTTGGGCAGAAACATGCCCGAGATGCCGGACTCCCGCAGCGGGTCCAGGTGCTCGATCGGATAGCGCTGCTCGCGATCGATGGCATCGGCGGCCGGCGCGAAGTGCTTCGCGGTGAGTTCCTGCGCGAGACCCTGCCAACGCAGCGACTCATCCTCCAGCGGCATTTCCCATAAGACCGACATCTGTTTCTCCGTGTTTTGAGGCGCCGTGCGCCGATGAATACTGATTGGTATCTTACGGCTTCATCGATTCCTATGCAATGGGTCTATGTAGCAATGCACCTATTGCCAAACTCACAAGATACTTGTTAGTATGTTGAAAACATACGCAGGATGTCATGACTGGACCATTGCTTGGAATTCGAGTGCTGGACGCGACCGCGGCCCTTTCAGGGCCGGTCGCGACACAAATCCTGGGTGACATGGGGGCCGATGTCATCAAGGTGGAGTCGCCTGACGGCGACACCATCCGCGGCATGGGCCCCGCCCGCCATGACGGCATGGGGGCGATGTTCCTGCACACGAACCGCAGCAAGCGCAGCATCGTTCTCGACCTGAAGGAGGGCGCCGCACGAGAGGCGTTTGTTCGCCTGGCGGGCACTTGCGACATCGTCGTGTGCAACACGCGACCGAAGGCCATGGCGCGCCTGGGCCTGGACTACGCGAGCCTCAGCAAGGAAAGGCCTGGCCTTGTCTACGTGAGCATCGTGGGTTACGGGGCCGGTGGGCCCGACTCCGACAAGCCCGCCTATGACGACCTGATCCAGGCCGTTGCAGGCATCCCGTCGCTCCACGCGCCTGGCGAGCCGCCGCGCTACGCGCCCATTGCCGTCGCGGACAGGGTGACCGGCATCTGCGCCGCCAACGCCGCGCTGGGTGCCATGGTGCACAAGCTGCGCACAGGTCAGGGCCAATGCGTCGAAGTCCCCATGTTCGAGACCATCGCAGCGCTCGTCCTCGCCGACCACATGGCAGGACTGACGTTCGAGCCCTCCCTGGGCCCGCCCATCTTCCAGCGGTACGTGTCCATCCGGCGGCCGTTCCCGACCACCGACGGCTCCATCTGCCTCATGGTCCTGACGGACAAGCAGTGGCGCACCTTCTTCCACACCGCCGGCCAGCCCGAGATGATGGACGACGAGCGCTTCACGACGGTGGCAAGCCGCACCCGGCATCTCGAGGCGCTCTACGACATCGTTGCCTCACTGCTCAAGCAGCGACCCACGGACGAGTGGATCGCCCTGCTGCAGGAGGCCGACATCCCGGTGGCCAAGCTGGAGACGGTGCAGTCCCTCATGTCGCATGCGCATTTGATCAAGACGGGGTTCTTCCAGGAACTGCAGCACCCCAGCGAGGGCGCCATCCGGACGGTCGCAAAGACCAGCAACTGGTCTCTCACGCCAACGGGACCAACCAGGCCGACGCCGAGGCTGGGCGAGCACACGCGCGAAATCCTCGCGGAATGCGGTTATTCGCCGCAGCAGGCAGACCTGCTCATCGCTGCCGGCGCAGCCCGGGAGGCCCGATGAAAGCCGTCGTGTGCCGTGAGTACGGCGGCCTCGGCACCGCCAGGCTGGAGGAGGTGCCTTCGCCAATGATCCGGCCGGGATGCGTGCGCATCCGGGTGGAAGCCTGCAGCGCGAGCTTCGCGAGCCTTCTGGTCATGGAGGGCAAGCACCAGAACAAGGCGCCCTTGCCACTGATTCCCGGCACCGAACTGGCCGGCGTGATCACCGAAGCGGGCGAAGGCGCATCGCGGTTTTCCATCGGCGACCGGGTCATCGCGGGGGTTCAGTCCGGAGCCTATGCCCAGGAAGTGATTGCGCCCGAAGAGACGGTGTTCGCCCTGCCTGACGGGGTGAGCTTCGACACGGGCGCGCAGATCCCCACGATCTACGGCACCGCGTTCGGTGCGTTGGCCTGGCGGGCGAAGGTCGAGCCTGGTGAAGTGGTGCTGGTTCATGGTGCAGGCGGCGGGAGTGGCCTGGCGGCCATCGAGGTCGCCAAGGCGTTGGGGGCGCGCGTGATTGCCACGGCAGGTTCGGAAGAGAAGGCGGCGATCGCGCGGGCCCATGGTGCGGATCTCGCCATCAACTACCGGACAGACAACTGGCGGGAGGCTGTCCTCGCGGCCACCCATGCCCGCGGCGCAGACGTCATCTACGACCCGGTCGGAGGCGAGACGTTCGACCTCTCGCTACGATGCATCGCACCCGACGGGCGCATCATTCCCATGGGATTTGCCAGCGGCACCATCCCGACCATCCCGGCCAACATCGTGCTGGTCAAGAACATCACCATCATCGGGGTGTACTGGGGCTACTACTTCGGCTGGGGCAAGCACCCGGTGCCGGCCACCAACGACACCAGGCTGCGGCGCACCTACGCCCAACTGTTCGCGTGGGTCCTGGAGCAGAAGCTGCGCCCCCGTGCGCACGCTGTCCTTCCTCTCGCCAATTTTCGCGAGGCCCTCGAAATGATTGCCTCTCGCGAGGTCATCGGCCGCGTCCTGATGCGGCCACAGCAAGAGACTGCGCCGTCAGCCTCGTAAACCACCTGAACCCAGAAGGAGACACCATGTTGATTCGCCGAGCCTTGTGCGCCATTCCGCTGCTAGCCCTCATCGGGGCCGCGCACGCGCAAGACAAGTACCCGTCCCGCCCGATCATGCTGGTCTCGCCCTATGCCGCCGGCGGGGCAACAGAGACCTTTGCACGTCTGCTGAGCGAGGATTTCTCGGCCATCATCGGGCAGCCCCTGGTCATCGAACAGAGAGCGGGCGCCGCCGGAACGATCGGTGCGCGGTACGTCGCGACCAGCAAACCGGATGGGTACACGCTTCTCGCGAACACGTCACAGCACGTGATGTACGAGGGCATGTACCGGAAGCTGTCCTTCGATGCCATGAAGGACTTCAAGCCCGTCGGCATCCTGGGCTCGTCGCCGATCCTGGTCGTCGTGGCCGAAGCGTCCCCGTACAAGAGCTTCAAGGACGTGCTCGAAGCGGCCAAGACGAAGGACATCACCTACGCATCTGGCGCGCTGGGCTCCTTGCCGCACCTCACAGGTGAGCGCGTCGCGAGCCTGGCCAAGATCAAGATGACCCATGTCCCGTTCTCGGGCAACGCGCCGGCGGTGACCAGCACGCTCGGTGGACACGTCGACATGATGTACTCCACCGCTCCCAGTGTCATCACGCAGATCAAGGGCGGCAAGATGCGGGCCTTGGCGGTCTCGACCAAGGAACGCATGCCCGAACTGCCGAATGTGCCAACCATCGCCGAGTCCGGCATGGCCGGCTTCGACGTCACGGCCTGGTATGCGGTGTGGGCGCCGAAAGACACCCCCAACGACGTGGTGCGGACCCTCAATGAAACGCTGCGCGCTGCCTCTGCGAAGCCGGCGACCCGCAAGCGCATGGCCGACGCGAGCGTGACGCCCAGCAACCTGACCGCCGAGCAGTTCGCGACCTTCGCGGAGCGCGAGCGCCAGGTTTGGCTGCCCGTGATGAAGGCTGCCGGCCTGGAGCCTGAGAACTGACATGGCCGACGGTGGCGTTGAGGTCCGCGTCGACGGACATGTGGCCTGGGTGACGATCAACCGGCCCGAGCGGATGAACGCGTTGGCCAAGGCCACGTTCGCCCAGCTCGCGGAGGCCTCGCTCAGGCTGGACGACGATCCGCAGGTTCGGGTCGTCGTCTACACCGGCGCCGGTGAGCGCGCGTTCTCCGCGGGCGTGGACCTGAAGGAGCTCGACGCTGCCGGCCGCATGGCGCACCCCATGGGCGGACGGGAGCGAAACCTCAATGAGCTTGTGCTGGAGATGTCCAAGCCCACCATCGCCGCCATCAACGGCGTCGCCGCCGGCGGCGGGTGCGAACTCGCGCTTGCTTGCGACATCCGGATCGCGGCGCAAGGCGCAAGAATGGGCCTGCCGGAAGCCAAGGTGGGGATGGGGGCCAACTTCGGTAGTGTGGTCCTGCCCTTGTTGGTCCCGCGAGGTATCGCCCTGGAACTGTTGTACACCGGGCAACTGGTCGACATGGAGGTGGCGCAGCGGATCGGCCTGGTGAACCACGTGGCGCCTCAGGCCGAGCTCATCGAGCGGACCCGTGCGCTGGCAACCCAGATCGCGGACAACGCACCGTTGACGGTGCAGCGCATGAAGGCCGTCAGCTTCAAGAGCATCGGACTGCCCGCCTCGGCAGCCTTGCGCTTGAACGTGGGCCCGAATCCGTACATCTCTGAAGATCGGCTCGAAGGCAACCGCGCCTTTGTGGAAAAGCGCAAGCCCGGATTCCTTGGCCGCTAAGGCCGCGCCTGTTTCGTAGGGAGTCTGAACGGGTCGCGACCCCTCGAGCGTCATCAAGGGGTGGCGGAGAGGGTGGGATTCGAACCCACGGTACGTTGAAAACGTACACGGGATTTCGAGTCCCGCGCATTCGACCACTCTGCCACCTCTCCGTGTTCGAAGCCTCGGATTCTAGCAGGCTGCGGAGCGGGGTTTGCCGCAGGTGGTTCGGGCAGGCCGGGTGAGACAATGCGCCATCGCTTGTCCGCTGGTCCTTCATGCTCGTCGATACCCAACCCGCCACCTACCAGCATGTGCCCGCTTCGCCCGAAGTGCGCGACCACTGGGTCAATTCCCAACTCATCGGGGTCCTGATGGACAACATGGGGCCCTCGCTGCTGGCGGGGGTGCTCTCCCTGCCGGTGCTGGTCTACCTCATGGCCGGCCAGGCGAACACCATCGCGCTGGCGGTGTGGGCAAGCTTGACGCTCGTCATGCTGGTGATGCGCTACCGCCTGATCGGCATCTACCGGCTGCGCCACGACAGCCTGGAAGGCCCGCAGCGCATGAATTTCGTGGAGCGCTACCAGTGGTCCTGGACGGCCATGGCGCTGCTCTGGGGTGGCCCGGTGTTGCTGAGCTACCAGCAGTCCACCCAGGCCACCCAGTTCGTGTGCGGGCTGGTCGTGCTGGGCCAGGGCCTGCTCACCCTGACGGCCTTCAGCGCCTACCTGCCGGTGTTCCGCCAGTACGCCAATGCCCTGATCTTCTCGGTGTTCGTCGGGCTGGCCTGGAACACCTTGTGGATGCTGCACAAGCCCGAAGCGGTGCAGATCGGCCTGGTGCTGATGGCGCTGCTGTTCGTCTTCTGGGGCTTGCTGATCATGGCGGGCCGGCGCCTGCACGAGGTGCACCGCTCCAGCTTCGAGCTGCAGTTCTCCAACCAGGAGCTGATCGATTCGCTGACGCTGCAGACCCGCGCCTCGCTGCGGGCGGTGGCGACCAAGAACCGTTTCCTCGCCTCGGCCGCGCACGACCTGCGCCAGCCGGTGCACGCGCTCAGCCTGTACGCCGACTGGCTGGCCACCGAACCGGAGATGGCGCGCGACATCGCGCCGCGCATCCTGCAGTCCACGCGGGCGATCAATGAGCTGTTCGACTCCCTGTTCGACCTGACCCGCATCGACGCCGGCAACTACAAGGTGCGCCTGCAGCACGTGGACGTGAAAAAACTGTTTGCCGACCTGTCGCTGCAGTTCGAGCCGGTGGCGGTGGGCAAGTCGCTGCGCCTGCGCACGCACACCCGGCCCTGCACGATCTGGTCCGACCCGGTGGTGCTGCGCCGCATCCTGGGCAACCTGGTGTCCAACGCCCTGCGCCACACGCAGCACGGCGGCGTGCTGCTCGGGCTGCGCCACCGCGAGGACATGCTGGTGTTCGAGGTATGGGACACGGGGGTGGGTATTGCCCGCGAGCACCAGCAGGCGATCTTCCAGGAGTTCTTCCGGGTGTCGCAGCATCAGGGCACCGAGGACAGCCTGGGCCTGGGCCTGACCATTGTCTCCAAGCTCACCTCGCTGATGGGCTACCAGCTCGCCTTGAACTCGGTGGCCAACCGGGGCAGCGTGTTCCGCGTGATGCTGCCCGACTTCACCCAGCGCGAGCCGCTGGAGGCGCACCCGACGGCCTCGGGCGTCAACTCCGGTTTCTGAGGGGGTGCCTGGCCGCCCGGTTGGGGCGGGCCAGGAGGGTGATCAGAGGTCGAGCAGGCCGGCGGTGCGGGCCAGGTGGCTCGCCTGCGAACGGCTCTTCACGTTGAGGCGGCGGAACAGCCGCCACAGGTGCACCTTGACGGTGTGTTCGCTGATCTGCAGCTGTTCGGCGATGTCGCGGTTGCTCAGGCCCCGGTCGAGCATGACCAGCAGCTGCTTCTGGCGCTTGGAGAGCTTGTCGGGGATGGTGGGCGCGTTTTCGTCTTCCACCTCATCGGCCAGGAACTCGCGCAGCACCTTGGCGATCTGGGCGGCACCGGCGGACTTTTCCACGTAGGCATCGGCGCCGGCTTCCCGGGCCAGGTCTTCGTAGTCGGAGGAGGGCGAGGCCGAGAGCACGATCAGGGACGTGTCGGGCAGCATCTGGCGCACCTCTCGCACGCCCGAGACGCCGTTGGTGTCGGGCAGCTTCAGGTCGAGGCAGACCAGCTCGGGCTCGCCATGCTCGGCGATGGCCTTGCTCACGGCCGCCAGACGTTCAAGTTCAACGACCTGCGTGGAAGCACGCAGGCGTCGCAACAGCATGACGACGGCTTCGCGCATCAGCGGGTGGTCGTCGATAACAAAAATACTCATGTCTGGCGGGCCGGTAATAACGGAGGTCGAGTTGACAGCATATCGAGAATGCACGTGTTTGGCGATAGCCAATAACGGGCCAATGCAGTCGTTCTTTTTACTTTTGGAACCCAGCACCCGGGGGTATTTGAGCCGAGGGGCTCAACGCCGCCGGGGGATCGAGGTCAGAAGAACACGTTCTCGGGGTGCACTGCAAGCCCCGATTGTGTATCAAAGCTTGAACAGGGGTGACACAGGGCGGACACTTATGCCTTGTCGGGGCCGAAATGGGCCAGGGCCTGGGCCAGTGCCGCAGGGTCGGCCCGGGTGGTCAGTTGCGCCTGCAACCCGTCGAGGGCCTGGCTGCCTTGCTGCTGAAGGCGCGCAATGGCGCCGGCGGCTTCCTTGCCCGAAGCGAATCCGGTGCTCTGCAGCAGCAGCTGCCCGCCGGCGTCGACCAGCTTGAAATAGAACAGGCCATCGCTTTCGCGGTACTGCTTGAACGCCGGCGCGGCCGCCTTGGCGGCTTTGGTGGTGGTGGCCGACACCGCGCTGTCGAGCCGGCGCAGGCCGACGGCCTCGCGCAGCCGGGCGGTGAAGGGCGTGGCGATGGCGCGGGCCTTGTCGGCGCCGGCCTTGAGGGTTTTTTCGATGCGCGCCGGGTCCTGGATGAGCTGGTCGTAGACCTCGCGCAGCGGCGCGATCTCGCGATCCAGGCGCTCGAACAGGGTCTGCTTGGCGTCGCCCCAGGCGATGCCCTCGGCGAAAGCCTGGGCCAGCGCGGTGGTTTCGTCGGCCGAGGCGAAGGCCTGGTAGAGCTGGAACAGCGCCGAGCCTTCGGTGGACTTGGGTTCGCCGGGCGCGCGCGAGTCGGTCACGATGCCCATGATGAGCTTGCGCAGCTGTTCGCGCGGCACGAACAGCGGAATCGTGTTGTCGTAGCTCTTGCTCATCTTGCGGCCGTCCAGGCCGGGCAGCAGGGCCACATGGTCCTCGGTCACCGCCTCGGGCAGCGTGAAGTGCTCGCCATAGAGGTGGTTGAAGCTGGACGCCATGTCACGCGCCATCTCGATGTGCTGGATCTGGTCGCGGCCCACCGGCACCTGGTGCGCGTTGAACATCAGGATGTCGGCCGCCATCAACACCGGGTACATGAAGAGGCCGGCGGTCACGCCCGCGTCGGGGTCTTCCCCGGCGGCGTTGTTCTTGTCGACCGAGGCCTTGTAGGCATGGGCGCGGTTGAGAATGCCCTTGCCGGTCACGCAGGTGAGCAGCCAGGTGAGTTCGGGGATCTCGGGGATGTCGGACTGGCGGTAGAAGGTCACCTTCTCCGGGTCGAGCCCGCAGGCCAGCCAGGTGGCGGCGATCTCCAGCGTGGAGCGCTGCACGCGGGCGGGCTCACCCACTTTGATGAGCGCGTGGTAGTCGGCCAGGAAGTAGAAGCTCTCCACCTCGGCCAGGCGGCTGGCGCGCACGGTCGGGCGGATGGCGCCGACGTAGTTGCCCAGGTGGGGGGTGCCGGAGGTGGTGATGCCGGTGAGGACGCGGTGGGTTTTCATGGCGGGATCAGAACAGCAGCATGCGAAGGGGGGAGAGCAGCACCTGGATGGCGCTTTGCGTGAGCGACATGAGGGGGAGCAGCCAGAAGGTGCCGACCACGCCGGTGATGACCAGGGCCATCACGATGAAGAAGCCCCAGGGCTCGACGCGGGAGACGAGGGCGGCCTGTTTCCAGGGCAGCAGGCCGACGAGGATGCGGCCGCCGTCCAGCGGCGGCAGCGGGAACAGGTTGAAGGCGTACATGACGAGGTTGACCTTCAGGCCGGCCTCGCACATCTTGAGGAAGAAGGGCTCTTCCACGCCGGTGGCCACCAGCACATAGAACAGCACGATCCAGGCGATGGCCTGGACCAGGTTGGCGCCCGGGCCGGCCAGAGCAACCCAGATCATGTCGCGCTTGGGGTTGCGCAGGCGGCCGAAATTCACCGGCACCGGCTTGGCGTAACCGAACAGGAAGGCGCCGGAGGTGGCGAAGTACAGCAGCAGCGGCATTGCGATGGTGCCGATCGGGTCGATGTGGCTCAGCGGATTGAGCGTGATGCGCCCCATCATCTCGGCGGTGTTGTCGCCGTAGTGCCGGGCCACGTAACCGTGCGCCGCCTCGTGCAGGGTGATGGCGAACAGCACCGGGATGGCGTAGAGAGCGACGGTTTGAACGATCTGGGCGAAATCCATGGTGGGGCGCGGCGGGCAAACGGGTATTGTCCCAGACTGGGCGGGCCGCCCGGTGGGGACGGCTCAGAGGCCGAGGCGGGCCAGGGCGCCCTGGCCGGTGCGCACCACCTCGGGTTCGCCGCCGGTGCCCATGGGCGTGAGATCGACCACCGTGGTGGGCGCCAGCGCGCAGGCGCCGGCGTCGATCACGCCGGCCAGGTCGTGTTCGAGCCGGTCGCGGATGTCCTGCGCGTCGTTGAGCGGGTCGGTTTCGTCGGGCAGGATCAGCGTGGTGGCCAGCAGCGGGGCGTTGTGCAGGTCCAGCAGGGCCTGCAGGGTCTTGTGCTCGGGCACGCGCAGGCCGATGGTCTTGCGCGAGGGGTGGCTCACGCGGCGCGGCACCTCCTTGCTGGCTTCGAGGATGAAGGTGTAGGGGCCGGGCGTGGCGAGCTTGAGCAGGCGGTACTGCCGGTTGTCCACCTTGGCGTAGCTCGCGAGCTCGCTCAGGTCGCGGCAGAGCAGGGTGAGGTGGTGCTTGTCGTCCACCTGGCGGATGCGGCGCAGGCGGTCGGCCGCGGCCTTGTCGTCGAGGTGGCAGACCAGGGCGTAGCTCGAATCGGTGGGCACCGCGAGCACGCCGCCGCGTTCGAGCAACTGCACCGCCTGCTTGAGCAGGCGCGGCTGCGGGTTCTCGGGGTGGACTTCGAAATACTGGGACATGCCGACATTGTGACCCGCTCGGCGCGATCGACGCGCACCAGGGGAGACAGTAGAAATTGCCGCAAAGGCGGTGTGCGGCGCGGCCTGCTCCCTTGGCCGTCCTCTGTCGGGGCAGCGGGCGCGCCATTTGCCCTGGGACGTGCATGGCGGCCAACACCACCTCCTCCTCCAACCTGCTGCAGCGGTACAAAGCCAAGCGAAATTTCGCGCGCACACCGGAGCCACCGGGCGAGGTCGGCCGCGCGGCCAAGGCGCTGGGTTTCGTGGTGCAGAAGCACTGGGCGAGCCGGCTGCACTACGACTTCCGCATCGAGCTGGACGGCGTGATGAAGAGTTGGGCCGTGCCCAAGGGCCCCAGCCTGGACCCCGGTGACAAGCGCATGGCGGTCGAGGTGGAAGACCACCCCCTGGCCTACGCCGCCTTCGAAGGCACGATTCCGCCCAGGCAGTACGGGGCGGGCAAGGTCATCGTCTGGGACAAGGGGGTGTGGGCGCCCGAGGGCGACCCCCACGCCGGGCTGCGCAGCGGCAACCTGAAGTTCGAGTTGCTGGGCCACAAGCTGCGTGGGCGCTGGGCACTGGTGCGCATGAAGACGCGCGACGAGAAAAAGCCCGCCTGGCTGCTGATCAAGGAGCGCGACGCCTTTGCCCGGCCCGCGGACGAGTTCAGCGTGGTCGACGCCGCGCCGGACAGCGTGGCCTCGCAAGGCATGCCATCGAAGGACACGGCCGACTGGCCGCCCGAAGCCGTGCCGGCCGCGCTGCCGGCCACCCTGTCGCCGCAGCTCGCCACGCGCTCGGAAAGCCCACCCGTCGCCGAGGCGGACTGGCTCTACGAAATCAAGTTCGATGGGTACCGCATGCTGGCGCGCATCGACGGCACCGAGGTGAAGCTGTTCACCCGCAATGGCCACGACTGGACGCACCGCCTGCGGCCGCTGCACCAGGCGCTGCAGGACAGGCACCTGCCGCCGGGCTGGTACGACGGCGAGATCGTCGTGTTCGGCGACAGTGGCCTGCCCGACTTCGGTGCCCTGCAGCAATCGCTGGAGAACGAGCGCACCTCGGCCGTCGTGTTCTACCTGTTCGACCTGCCCTACGTGGGCGGCCACGATCTGCGGGCCGCGCCGCTGGTGGCGCGCCGCGCGGTGCTGGAGCGCCTGCTGCGCGACCACCCCGGCGGTGATGCGGTGCGCTTCAGCGCGGTGTTCGAGGAGTCCGCCGCCAGCGTGTTGACGTCGGCTTGCCGGCTCGGCCTGGAGGGCGTGATCGCCAAGCGCAAGGCCGCCCCGTACCGGTCCACGCGCGGCACCGACTGGCTCAAGCTCAAGTGCGGGCAGCGCCAGGAGTTCGTGATCGGCGGTTTCACCGAGGGCAAGGGCTCGCGCACCGGCTTTGGCGCCCTGCTGCTGGGCCTGCACGAGGCGGACGGCTCGCTGCGGCATGTGGGCAACGTGGGCACCGGCTTCGACACCGGCACCCTGTCCAGCCTGCACCGGAAGCTCAAAGCCCTGGAGCGGCGGACCAGCCCGTTCGCCCAGGCGACACTGGCGGGCCGGCCCCACTGGGTCACGCCCTCATTGGTGGCCGAGGTGGCCTTCTCGGACTGGACACACGCGGGCCACATCCGCCATGCGGTGTTCGTGGGGCTGCGCGAAGACAAGGCCGCAACAGCGGTGGAACGGGAGGTGGACGTGCCCAAGCCGAACGACTCGCCCGCGCCGGTGCGCAAACCGGGCAACCCGCCCGTGCCGGCGCAGAAGCCGCCCGCGCCTTCATCGGTGCGCGTGACCCACCCCGAGCGCGTGATCGACGCGAGCACCGGCGTGTCCAAGCTCGATCTGGTCACGTTCTACGCCACCGTGGGGCCGCTGATGATCGAGCACCTGCGGCAGCGGCCGGTGGCCCTGATGCGCGCGCCTTCGGGCGTCGAGGGCGAGCTGTTCTTCCAGAAGCATGTGCCGCCGTCGATGAAGATGGCCGGCGTGGTGCAGCTCGATCCCGCGCTGGACCCGGGCCACGACCCCTGGGTGGCGGTGGCCACGCGGCGCGGGCTGCTCTCGGCGGCGCAATGGAACGTGGTCGAGTTCCACACCCAGAACGCGTTCGCGCGCACCTTCGAGAAGCCCAACCGCATCGTGTTCGACCTCGACCCAGGGGAAGGCGTGGCCTGGGCGCAGGTGCAGGAAGCGGCGCAGCTCACGCATTCGCTGCTGGACCACCTGGGCCTGGTGAGCTTTCTCAAGACCAGCGGTGGCAAGGGCCTGCACGTGGTCGTGCCGGTGCGCCAGCAGCACGACTGGGACAGCGTGAAAGGGTTCGCGCAGGCCGTGGTGCGGCACATGAGCGAGACCATTCCGCAGCGCTTCGTGGCCAAGAGCGGGCCCAGGAACCGGGTCGGCAAGGTCTTCGTCGACTACCTGCGCAACGGGCGCGGGGCGACCACCGTCAGCGCCTGGTCGGCGCGCGCGCGCCCGGGCATGGGCGTGTCCGTGCCGCTGGACTGGAGCGAGCTGCCGGCCTTGCGCGGCAGCGACCACTGGCACGTGCGCAACATCGCCGAGCGCCTGCCCATCGGCAACCGGCCCTGGAACGGCTATGCGCGGTCCGCGCGCTCGCTCACGCCGGCCATGAAGCTGCTGGGGTACCCGTCATGAGCCCGCGCGTGATCTGGAAAGGCGCCATCAGCTTCGGTCTGGTGCACGTGCCGGTGGCGCTGTACCCCGCCTCGCAGGACAGCGGCATCGACTTCGACTGGTTGGACCGGCGCTCCATGGACCCGGTAGGCTACCAGCGCATCAACAAGCGCACGGGCAAGCCGATCAAGGGCGACGACATCGTCAAGGGCGTCCAGCAGGACGATGGCGAGTACGTGATCGTGAGCGACGAGCAGATCAAGGCCGCCTACCCCGTGTCCACGCAGACCATCGAGATCGAGACCTTCGTGCAGGCGGCCGAGATCCCGTTCCTGCTGCTGGAGAAGCCGTACTACCTGGAGCCCATCGGCAAGGGCGAGAAGGTCTATGCCCTGTTGCGCGAGGCCATGGCCCAGGCTGGCGTGATCGGCATTGCGCGCGTGGTGATGCACACCAAGGAACACCTGGCCGCGCTGATTCCCATGGGGCCTGCGCTGGTGCTCAACACCATCCGCTGGGCCAGCGAGATCCGGCCGGTGGAGGACCTGAAACTCCCGGCGGCCGGCAAGTCGGCCGCGGGCGTAAAGGCGGCCGAGCTCAAGATGGCCACGCAGCTCATCAGCGACATGACCGGTCCCTGGGACCCGGAGGCCTATGAGAACCGGTTTGTCAGCGCGGTGCAGGCCCTGGTGCGGCAGAAGGTGAAGGCCGGCGACACCAAGACCGTAACGCCGCTGGAAGACGCGACCGAAGCGGCGGCACCGTCGAACGTGGTCGATCTCACCGAGTTGCTGGCGCGCAGCCTGGCCGGTCGCAAGGGCGGCACCCCCAAGGCCGCCACGGCGAAGAAAACCGCCCCGGCCCGCCGGCGGGCTTGAATCACTCGGGTGGGTGGGCGTCGGCTGGCAGGCGCCGGTCGCGCGCGGTGAGCCAGCTCGCGGTGGCGCCGCACAGCACGATCAGCGCGATGCCGATCAACTCCCAGCGGCCTGGCACGTGGCCGAACACCAGCCAACCACAGAACATGGCGAAGCCGATCTGGCCGTAGAGGTAGGGCGTGAGCGTGGAGGCCGGCGTGCGCTGGAACGCCAGGATCAGCAGGAAGTGGCCGACCGTGCCCATGAGCCCGATCAGACACAGGATGGCGAAGGTGGCCATGTCGGGAATCGTTTGCCAGACCACCGGCAACACCAGGCTGGAGACCAGCGCACCGACCCAGCCGGTGTAGAAATGCATGGTCATCGGGTCTTCGGTGCGCGCCATCTTGCTGGTGAGGATCTGGAACCAGGCGTAGGTGAACACCATCACCAGGGGCAGCAGGCTGGCCCAGCCGATCACGTCGCCACCGGGCTGCACCACCAGCAGCGCGCCGGCAAAGCCGCCCACCACCAGCAACCAGCGCAGCGGCGGCACGCGCTCGCGCAGGAACAGGGCCGCCAGCAGCGTGACCACCAGCGGCGTGATCATGACGATGGCGGTGAACTCGCCCACCGGCATGTACTGCAGGGCGACGAAGGACAGCGCGCTTACCGTCAGCAGCAGCGCGCCGCGCAGCAGCTGGAATCGCGGGTGCTCGGTGCGCACCAGGCCGCGGCCGCGCACCGGCAGCATGACGGCGGTGACGAGCACCGCATGGAACACGTAGCGGAACCACACGGCCATCAGCACCGGCACGAAGGCGCCGACGTACTTCACCGAGGTGTCGAGCACCGCGAAGCAGGCCGTGGCCAGGATCAGGAAACCGATGCCCAGCGCGGCCTGCGCGGGCGTGTGGCGCGGAGGCTGCGCCATCACTGCAGGATGCGCGACTGCAGCAAGGCCCACACGGGCGTGACGCTGCCCGGCAGGTCGGGCAACTGGCCCAGGTCGGTGTGGCTTTCTTCGGGGCTGTGGAAGTCGCTGCCGCGCGACGCGGCCAGGCCGAACTCCTGGCAGAACCCGGCGTACTTGACGTAGTCGGCCTGCCCGTGCGCGCCGGTCATCACTTCCACGCCCTGGCCGCCATGGGACTTGAATTCGGTGAACAGCGCGAACTCTTCGTTGGGCGTGAGCTTGTAGCGCCCCGGGTGGGCGATCACCGCCACACCACCGGACTGCGTGATCCAGCCCACCGCGTCACCCAGCGCCGCCCAGCGGTGCGGCACGTAGCCGGGCTTGCCTTCGGTGATGTACTTGCGGAACACCTCGTTGGTTTCCTTGCACACGCCGATTTCCACCAGGTAGCGCGCGAAATGCGAACGCGAGATCAGTTCCGGGTTGCCCACGTATTTCAGCGCGCCCTCGTACACGCCCTTGATGCCCACACGGGCCAGGTCGTCGCTCATTTCGCGCGCGCGTTGTTCGCGGCCGCCGCGCGTGGCGCGCAGGCCGGCCAGCAGCGCCGGGTGCTGGTGGTCCATGCCCAGGCCGACGATGTGCACGGTGATGCCGGCGAAGGTGACCGAGATCTCCGTGCCCGTGAGGTAGGGCAGGCCGGCCTCGCGCGCCGCGGCAATGGCGCGGTCCTGGCCGCCCAGTTCATCGTGGTCGGTCAGCGCCCACAGTTCGACGCCGTTGGCTTTGGCGCGCTGGGCGAGCACCTCGGGCGTGAGGGTGCCGTCCGAGATCACGGAGTGGCAGTGCAGGTCGGCGTTGAGCAAAGGGTTCACCCGTTCATTTTAGGTGGGGGTGCCATGGCCCTGTGCGTCCAGGGGTTCAGCCCGTGTTCCGCAGGCCGGCGGCGATGCCGTTGATCGAGATGTGGATGCCCCGGCGCACGCGTTCGTCGCGGTCGGCCTGGTTCTCGCCCGCCCGGTAGCGGCGCACCAGCTCCACCTGCAGGTGGTGCAGCGGGTCGATGTACGGGAAACGGTGGCGCATGGAGCGCTGCAGCGCGGCGTTGTTCACCAGCCGCTGCTTTTCACCGGTGATGAGCGCCAGCGCGTCGGCCGTGCGCTGCCATTCGGCCTCGATGGCCTTGAACACCTGGTTGCGCAGGCGCTTGTCGGGCATCAGTTCGGCGTAGCGCGAGGCCAGGGCGAGGTCGCTCTTGGCCAGCACCATGTCCATGTTGGAGAGCAAGGTGCTGAAGAAAGGCCACTGCTTGACCATCTTGTGCAGCAGCGCCTTCTGCGCGGCCACGCCCTTGGGGCCGTCCTGGTGCAGGAAGGCGTGCACCGCCGAGCCGAAGCCGTACCAGCCCGGCAGGGTGAGGCGGCACTGGCCCCAGCTGAAGCCCCAGGGGATCGCGCGCAAGTCCTCGATCTTCTGCGTGGCCTTGCGCGAGGCCGGGCGCGAGCCGATGTTGAGTTCGGCGATCTCGCGGATCGGGGTGGCGGCGAAGAAATACTCGGCGAAGCGCGGGGTGTCGTAGACCAGCGCGCGGTAGGCCGCCATGCTCTGGCGCGAGAGTTCGTCGGCCGCGGTCAGGAAAGCGGCGGGCGCGTTGCGCGTGGGCTTGAGCAGCGTGGCTTCCAGCGTGGCGGCCACCAGGGTTTCGAGGTTGCGCCGGCCGATCTCGGGGTTGGCGTACTTGGATCCGATCACCTCGCCCTGTTCGGTCAGGCGGATCTGGCCGCGCACCGTGCCCGGGGGCTGCGCCAGGATGGCCTGGTAGCTCGGGCCGCCGCCCCGGCCCACGGTGCCGCCGCGGCCATGGAACATGCGCAGCTGGATCGGTTTCTCGGCGCCCTTGTTGAGCGTGTCGAACAGCTCGACCAGCGCGATCTCGGCGCGATACAGCTCCCAGTTGCTGGTGAAGATGCCGCCGTCCTTGTTGCTGTCGGAGTAGCCGAGCATGATGTCCTGCTCGCTGTAGCCGTCGCCCGCGCCGCGCTGCACCATGGCGCGCACGCCGGGCAGGGCGAGGTACTCGCGCATGATGGGCGCGGCGTTGCGCAGGTCTTCGATGGTCTCGAACAGCGGCACCACGATCAGGTCGCACACCGCGTCCTCGGCCAGTGTGCCGCGCATCAGGCCGGCTTCCTTCTGCAGCAGCAACACCTCGAGCAGATCGCTCACCGTCTCGGTGTGGCTGATGATGGCGTGGCGGATGGCCTGCGCGCCGAAGCGCTCGCGCCCGCTGCGCGCGGTGTCGAAGATCGCCAGCTCGCCCAGCGTATGGGCCGAGTAGGCGACGCCGGGCACGCGCAGGGGGCGCGCGTCGTTCAGCTGGCGCAGCAAGACGGCGCGTTTGCCCGCTTCGTCGAGCTTCGAGTATTGGGGCTCGATGCGCGCGGCCGCGAGCAGCTCGGCCACGACTTCCTCGTGCTTGTCCGAGCTTTGCCGCAGGTCCACGGTGGCGAGGTGAAAGCCGAACACCTGCACCGCGCGCATCAGCGGCAGCAGGCGCGCGCGCGCCAGGGCTTCGCCGTGGTGGGCCTTGAGCGAAGCCTCGATGGTGCGCAGGTCGTCCAGCAGTTCGGCGGCGCTGGCGTAGGGGTCTTGCGGCGCGATGGCGTGGCGCGCCGCTTCGCCGCCGGTGAGCTGGCCGAGCGTGGCCGCGAGGCGCGCGTACATGCCGGTGAGCGCGCGGCGGTAGGGCTCGTCCTGGCGGTGGGCGTTGGTGTCGGGCGAGCGCTCGGCCAGGGCCTGCATGGCCGGGCTCACGCTGTTGAGCATGGCCGAGACCGACAGCTCCGCGCCCAGGTGGTGCAACTGCGTGAGGTGGTGGCGCAGCACCATGTCGGCCTGGCTGTGCAGCGCGAGCTCCAGGGTCTGCGCGGTCACGTTGGGGTTGCCGTCGCGGTCGCCGCCGATCCACTGGCCCATGCGCAGGAAGGGGGCGATGGGCGGCGCGGCGTTGCCGCTGTCGCCCAGGCCTTCTTCCAGTTCGCGGTAGAGGCGGGGGATCTGCGTGAGGAAGGTCGCTTCGTAGTAGCTCAGCGAGTTCTCGATCTCGTCGGCCACGGTGAGCTTGGTGAAGCGCAGCAGGCGCGTCTGCCAGAGCTGCGTGACGCGGGCGCGGATCTGCGCCTCGATGTCGGCGCGCTCTCTCGGCAGGCGCTGTGGTTCGTCGCGCTCGCCCAGCAGGCGCGCGATGGCGCGTTCGGCGTCCAGGATGCTCTTGCGCTGCACCTCGGTGGGGTGGGCGGTGAGCACGGGCGAGATGTGGGCGCTGGCCAGCGTCTGCACCACCTCGGCGGGCGCGATGCCGGCCTTGTGCAGGCGCTGCAGCGTGCGCGCGAGGCTGCCTTCCTGCAGGTTGCCGGCGCGCTCGTGCACCGCGCGGCGGCGGATGTGGTGGCGGTCTTCGGCCAGGTTGGCCAGGTGGCTGAAATAGGTGAAGGCGCGGATCACGCTCACGGCCTGGTCGCCGGTCAGGCCCTTGAGCAGCTTCTTCAGCGCCTTGTCCGCCGATTCATCCGCATGACGGCGGAACGCCACTGAAAGTTGGCGGATCTGCTCGATCAGGTCGAACGCGGCCTGGCCCTCCTGCTCGCGGATCACGTCGCCCAGGATGCGGCCGAGCAGCCGGATGTCGTCGATGAGCGGCTGGTCCTTGTCGGCCCGTCCGGCGCCCTGGTTGGTGGTGGTTTTGTGGGCGGGG